>NZ_JBHUQX010000223.1:0-15323 GCF_042674225.1 Streptomyces sp. NPDC056948 | reverse complement strand
CGGAACGGGCCGGGCAACGCGACCCGGCAGCCGATGACTACGGCGTGCCCATCGCCGCCGTCGCCCGCCACCGCGGCGAACTCCTCGACACACCCATCTACGACGGCGCCTACGCCCGCGCCGCAGCCCTGGTACACAACCTGGGCCGCTGCCGCTGGCTGGAACGCTCCAACCTCACCGTCGCCTGCGCCGTCGCCGCCATGTATCTCGAGGCCAGCAACATCCCGGTCAACCCCACCCGCGAACAGCTCACCGCACTCGCCCACGAGCTCAACAACCCTCGCTACAGCGTCAGCCGGATCGCCTCCTTCCTGCGCACCTGGAAACCCTGATCCCGGACTGGGCGGCAATCGCCTTTGGTGACGGCAACCTGCTAGGTAGATCCGGACGCTCAACCCATCCGGAGCCGCCTTCGCGTCGAATCCTCCGCCCGGCAAGGAAGTTGGTGATCCGCTGACCCCGCCCGGGGTAGCCGTGACACGATGCTGACCTTGGGTGCGCGGGAGATCACGGGGGGGTGCGGCGGTGTCGCACAGGTTGCTTTCGTTCGGGGACGCGCTGGTGCTCCTCGGGCAGGATCCCCCCGCGACGGCCACCGTGGACCGGGCGGTCGGTGGCGCGCTGAACCTGGCCACGGGCGGCCTGAGCGGCGAGGTGCTCGGCATGCTGGGCGAACGCGGACGCATCCTGGGGCTGGGACGTGCGGCGGCCCGGAGCCTGGGGGACCGCCTGCGCGGCGCCGACGGGCGCGCGGCGCGTACCCGACTGCTGGAGGCGGCCCACACGGTCATCGTCGTGCTGGCGTTCTTTGAAGTGCTCCAGGAGACTGAACTCCCTTTCTCGTGGGATGACGTGCGCCTCACTCGCCGGGAACAGATGCGGCTCGTGGCTGGCCAGCCGCCCGCACCAGAGGGGCTGGCGCAGACTCTGACTCAGGTCGACGCACCCTGTCCGGCCCCGCACCTCTCCTACGAGGACACCCTCGTCGCGCTCGGGCAGTGGTACGAGTCCCTGGGCGGCCGCATCACGCGCTTCTTGGAGGGACTCGACCTGTGGGCCCGGCTGCCGAGCCGTGAAAGGCAGGCGGCCACGGACACCGTGCACCGGACCCTGCCGCGCCGTGCGGTGGAGCGGTACGAGGAGCTGTACCGCCGACTTGTCCAGGAGGCCCCGGAGTTCCTCTACTGGACCGGTCAGCTGGAGCACCAGGCGACGAGGGCCGAGCTGCGCCGGGCGCTTGCGCAGCTGGAACAGGTCCTGGCGTCCTCCGCTGCTCTGAGCCGCCCCCCAGAGCATGCGGCGCGGGCACTGGCACGCGCCCACCAGGCGGGGCTCGGCCGCCGCATCCTCGCCGCCGACTCGCCTCCCGAAGGCATGCACATGCCCACCCTGGACGAGGTCTACCTGGACCCCGACTTCAAGGTGCGTGCCGTCGGCGACCACGACAACCCCGCCGACGAGGAGTGGTGGGCCGGGGTACCGGTGCGCAGCGACCTGACGGACTATCTGGCCGGCGCCCTCACCTCACCGGGTCTCTGGGATGTTCCGCTGCTGGTGCTCGGGCAGCCGGGCGCAGGCAAGTCCGTCCTCACCATGATCCTTGCGGCCCGGCTGCCTGCCACGGGCTTCCTGCCCGTCCGGGTGGCGCTGCGCGACGTGCGGGCCGAGCACGACCTCCAAGACCAATTGGAGCAGGCCGTGCGCGACGCGACGGGGGAGCGGGTCGGCTGGCCGGAGCTGGTCCGTTCGGCCGGTACGGCGGTCCCCGTCCTGCTGCTGGACGGCTTCGACGAACTCTTGCAGACCACCGGAGTGCGGCAGAGCGACTTCCTCATACGCGTCGCCCGCTTCCAGGAGAGGGAGCGCGAACAGGGCAGGCCCGTACTGGCGTTGGTGACCAGCCGGACTGCGGTCGCGGACCGGGCCCAGCATCCGCCCGGCACAGTCGCCCTCCGGCTCGAACCCTTCCAGCCGGACCAGATCAGGGTGTGGATCCAGCAGTGGAACAACCGCAATGCTCGCAGCCTCCTCGCCCGTGGACTGTCCACCCTGAGCTGGGAGTTGCTAGCACCGCATCGCAGACTGGCCGAACAGCCCCTGCTGCTGACCATGCTCGCCCTCTTCCACGGCGCCGGAAACGACTTCCAGGGCGAGGACGGTCGTCCCCTGGACGAGGCCGAACTCTACGAGGCTCTGCTGATCTCGTTCGCCCGGCGAGAGGTGCGCAAGAGCGCCGGGGACGCCCTGTGGGGCAGCCAGGTCGACGAGCGCGTCGAGAGCGAGTTGCAACGGTTGTCGATTGTGGCCTTCTCCATGCTCAACCGCAGGCGCCAATGGGTGTCCAGCAAGGAATTGGAGGACGATCTCGGAGCCATCTACGGACGGTCCGAAGAGCGGTCGGACAGCTTCCGCAAGCCGCTGGACCAGGCCGAGGCCGCACTCGGCCGATTCTTTTTCGTCCAGCGGGCCCAGTCCATCCGGGACGGGGAGCGGCTGTCCAGCTACGAGTTCCTGCATGCCACGTTCGGCGAGTACCTCGCCGTGCGCCTGGCGGTCCAGCAACTGGTACGGCTCCTCGGCCATCGGCCCGCCCTGCTGCGGAGCGCGGAGCCCCTGGACGACGACCTCCTCTACGCCCTGGTGTCGTTCGCACCCCTGTTCTCACGGCAGATGCTGAGATTCGCGCGCGCGTGCGTCGCCCGGCTCTCGGCTGAGGAGCGGGAGCGGATCGCCGACCTGGTGGTGCGGGTGCACTGGGAGCGGGGCCGGGAGGAGCGCGGGGACAAGCGGTCGTACCCGACGTACAGCCCGCGCCGCATACGCGTCTCCTCGCGGCACGGCATCTACAGCGCGAACCTCGTCATGCTGGTCGTCCTGCTGACCGGAGAGACGACCGCGGCAACCTGTTCCCTGCCGAGGACGACCCTGGTCAGGCCTGGCACGCCCACACATTGCTGTGGCGCGCCTCGCTACCGGAAGTGGAATGGGCGGACTTCGCCCTGGCCCTGAACGTCAGTCACGTCAGGGACGTCGCGGGCCGGGACCTGCACATCCGCCTGCGGCAGGAGGACGACACCGCACGCCCAGAAGTCGTCGACGCCCACTGGATGTACCAGGCGACGCCGCGCGAGGCAGGGCACGTGACCTGGTACGTCGCCTACTGGGACGACATGTGGCACAAAGCTCGTCTCGCCGCCGGGACGACCGAGGGCGTGCTGCTCCAGGTCGCCCAGCCGCTGCTGGAGTCGCTCGGGCCGCTGGTGACCACCTTCAACGGTGGCGGGGGCCGCTCCGCGACCTCCGTCGTGCACGACCTGCTGCGGCTGTGGCTGGACGCCGGGTCGGCACTACCGGACGAAGAAGTTAGGCAGTTGTACGCGCGCGTCGCCGCCGGACTCGACACCGCCGGGCCAGACGTCACGGTGGGTCGGCGCCTGCTGCCCCTGCTGTGCGACCTGGTCGACCGGGACCGCGACCGGTTAGGGGCGCACGCCCGCCCGACCGTGGAAAGCCTGGTCTCCTGCCTTCCTACGGAATTGAGGGAGCATATGAACAGACACCACGCCGACCTGTTCAGCCTTCCCTCCGAATGAGCCCTGACCACGGTGGGGCTGGCCGCACGGACCGCGCCCCGGACTCCCGCGCACCCGTAAGAACGGCCGCACCTGGGCGTGGCGGGGACGCGGCTGCCGCGGCAGCCGAACGGGCGCGCCTTCGTCGACATAGCGGCAGCCCTCGCCGGCTACCGTCGATCGACGCTTCTGCTTACGGCCTGAGCCGGTTCTGCTGCACATCGAAACAGACCAGTCCCATGGACTCCGCCGCAGCTGCGGCGGAGGGCCCTCGTCCGCGCGGCGCCGGGCAGGCGCCTCACGAGCCGCGTGGGAACTCTTCCAAGAGTCGCCCTAGCCCCCGCCCCCAGCCGCCCACCTGGCCCCCTACGCCGACGTCGCCGCGAAGTCGTCGAGGCCTTACAGGTCATCTCAATTGGCGTGTTCGATAGCCTGCCGGAGTGGGGATCATTGAGCGGCTGGTGCCAGATGAGCTGTGGGAGTTGTTCCAGCGAGTAGTGCCGGCAGCGCCGACTCGTCCGCAAGGCGGAGGCCGACGTCGGCATGGTGACCGGGAGGTGCTGGCTGCCATCGTTTTCGTGGCTACCTCGGGCTGCACCTGGCAACAGTTGCCGTCCGCCTCGTTCGGGCCGTGGGGAGCGACAGCTCACCGGCGCTTCACGGAGTGGTCGAAGGCCCGGGTGTGGGCGAAGCTCCACCGCCTGGTCCTCGACGAGCTCGGTGCCCGCGGCGAGCTGGACTGGTCCCGCTGCGCGACCGACTCCGTGAACATGCGAGCCCTGAAAAGGGGGACCTGACAGGCCCGAATCCTGTGGACCGGGGCAAGTACGGCTCGAAGATCCACTTGGTTACTGAGCGGACCGGTCTGCCCCTGTCCGTCGGCATCTCCGGCGCCAACACGCACGACAGCCAGGCCCTCATCCCGCTGGTGCAGGGAATACCGCCGATCCGGTCCCGGCGCGGCCGACGGCGACGCAGGCCCGGCAAGCTCCACGGCGACAAGGGCTACGACTATGACCACTTGCGACGATGGTTACGCAGCCGTGGGATCACGCCCCGGATCGCACGCAAGGGCACAGACTCCAGCCAGCGGCTGGGCCGGCACCGCTGGACCATCGAACGCACTATGGCCTGGCTCGCCGGATGCCGACGCCTCCATCGCCGATACGAACGCAAGGCGAGCCACTTCTTGGCCTTCACCAGCATCGCCTGCACCCTCATCTGCTACCGACGACTCGCCCAAGCAGGCGACTTCTAGGATGCGTCGGCGTAGGCGAGATGGGCGCCGCAGACGGTGCAGCGGAAGAGCATGGCGGTCGTCCCGTCGCCCAGGTGGGTCAGGAAGTGCTCAAGCTGCTTTTCGTCGTGCCAGCCGTCGAGGCGCATGACGGCCCGCATCTGGTCGAGGGTTTCGGGATGCGCCGCCAGCTCGGTGTATCCGACTTCGCCCACGAAGGCGGCCGCGTCCTGGCAGTGGACGAGCCAGTGCGGGTCCTGCCAGGCGTGGAAGCCAGGGGTGCGGCGGGTGACCTCGTGCAAGACGTCCTCACTGACACCGTCGAGCCCGTAGGAGTCAGTGAATTCACCCGCGAAGCGTTCGGCCGCGCTCCCGTCTGCGATGCACCACGGACAGAAACGTCCGTTGACATCGTGTGCGGTGTAGAAGGTGGCCGTGTAGATCCAGCCCGTGTTGCGTTTGCAGCAGGCGCACGTATCGGTGGCCGCGCGGATGGACCCGCTGGCGAGGGGATCGGGGTGATAGCGAAAGAAGGGCAGGCTGGCACTCATCGCCGGTTCCCAACCGGCCCCCCGGTGGCCATGTCTACTGATCCCATGGAGAGCAGTCTGTCCGCGAGCAGGTCCCCGATCAAGCGCGGCCTCGGACTCCTCTCGCCCCAGCCAATTGAGACAGCTTGTTAGACCACGGCGAACACGCACGGAGACGGCGACCGGCGACTCAAGCGCACGATGTTCCTGGCCTGCCACCGCATCAGCGTGCTATTCGCACAGCACCCCGCGAAGCCGTGAATCTTCGGCGGCCGGCTCGTCTTCGTTCCGTCCTGCGCTCTCGCTGACCAATCGAGGTCGTGTTGGGTCAACTCGGCTCCTTTCGACCACGGCCGGCCACCACCGGGTCCGTTTCCGCCCCGCTCCCGCACCACGCGCAGCAGCTTCTCGAACCGCCCCATCCGCAACCCGGTGAACGTCTCTCCCCCCACCGGCTCAGCCCTCAACGCCCCACCCATACAGGCAAAATGCCCGCCGCCAGGCCTTCTGCAACACCCTTTAGGACTGGAGGGCCCTGTAGAACGCCTCAAAATGCGATCGCTCTTCGCAAGGTATGGTGACGCGCGCTAAGATCGGGCGCCTGTCTTTCTGAAGGTCCCGGATGGCGGTCTTGCGGCGGACCCAACAAGGCCCGCAAGGCCCACCGGCGTTACCACTCCGGGTGGGGTGTATCACGATGGGTGCCCTGCTGGACTGAAGCCTGCTCTCCTGCGAGTTCATCCGGGCGAGGACCGCCCTATCCAATTCCCCCTTCAGCTTGTCGTATCGATAAAAATGGGTTCGCGCCTTCTCGGCCCATTTGCCTGCTGCCTGCATGCCGGCGTCCTGGTTGATTAGAGCGATGGCGGCTGCGACAAGAGACGCTTTGCGGTGCGCCTCTGCCCTGCGATCTCTGTGCGGGAGCAGCTTCTTCTCAAGTGCTGTTACCTCACTCTCAGCCGCTTGGAACACCACGCCAAGGTGCCCCTGCGCGAGCATGCGATGACGCTTCTTACCCTTCTCGGTGGGTTCGCTGTTGGCATCATCAAGCTCCACAGACGCAGCCCTGAGGCTCACATCGCCAAGCGTGCGGAGGGCATCAGCGAGCGCGGTATCAAGGAGCTGCACTACGAGGATGTCGACGGCCGCTCCTGCTACGTGCTTGCTCGCCACGAAGCTGATGTACTTAAGCGAGGCTGATGCCTTTGGCAGCCTATTCTTGGCGTCCAGGATGCTATAGAGACTGGCGAATGCCGCACTGGTGGCAGTATTGACCCCCCTTTTGCCTGGCTTGGGCATAATGAACCGGAAACCACCTGAGTTCTGATCTTGGTAGAGGCCGATCAGATGCTTTTGCGGGTCAGAGAATGCGTCGCTATTCGCCATGCGTTCCCCCTCGAATTGCGACCGTTAGAGGACGCCGTTCCTCGATCACTCGATCGCCACCTCGTTCAACCAGTCACCCCGGCGCGTAGCATGCCCTGAGAACATATTGGACAACCCTTAGAGCTCGTAACGCGATATTGGTGATGCCATTGAGACGGGTTGTTCATCGATCCATGTTTGGGCCCCGCTGGCGAGCTGCCCAAGCGACAGGCTGGTGCTGGAAGGTGGATCTCTCTGCTGCCTGATGATCTCTTGGCGATGCGGCTCGGGCCGCGTCGGTCACCGAGTTAAAGATCCCGTGCTGCCCCGTTCCCCGTCAGCGGTAGCACTCGCGGTAGCCCCCTGCGCTTTCCGCCCCCTTCGAGTGGGCGCATGCATTACGCAGTAGCGAGTTGGAGGAGCTCCGGGACGCCATGTGCACGGGCGTAGGACTGGAAGCGGGGGAGGAGGTCGCCGATGAGGCGGATGCAGCGAGGTGCCCCCATGCGGCGGGCCAGGAGCAAGGAGCGGGTGGCGGCGGCCGCAGCGGGCTCGGGCTCATTCAGGTCGAGATAGCTCGCGGCGCGGTAGGCGAGGAACACGCCCTTCGTCTTGTCCCGGGCAGGAGGCAGGAGGCGTTCTCCTTCGCCGATGAGCTGGTGGGCGCGGCCGACGTCGCCGAGGTCCAGGAGGGCCTGGCCGGTGTCGACGGCAAGGTCGGCTTCGGACACCCATGCGCACCAAGCGGGCCGGTCGGCGCCAGCGTCGTTGAGGTGCTGCTCGGCCGCGGTGAGGGCGCGTAGTACGGCGCGGCTTTCGCTCTGGCCACCCCTTGCTGCCAGAGTGCGCGCGAGTCTCAGCTGGAGCAGGCAGCGTGCGGCGGGGTTCTGGGCGCGGGCCAGCGCGTGGTTCAGGATGTTGGCCGCAGTGGTGTGGTCGCGCCGCCAGGCGGCCTGGTAGGCGAGGTCGCCGAGGAGGCCGGCGCCCATGTCGTGGTCTCCTGCAGCGTGGGCGTTGTGCAGTCCAGCGAGCCAGTTTTGGCTGGCGTGGGTGTGGCGGCTCAGGTCGAAGGCGTGCCAGGCGACGGTCTGGGAGAGGGAGGCGGCCAGGGTGTGCAGGCGCAGCCCGAGGGCGGCCGTGTAACGGCCATGCTCAAGTAACTCGGTCACCGTGACCAGGTGGGCGTCCAGAAGCGCGGACGTATATTGCCGCTGCTCGGTGGACAGGCCAGCGAGGTGCCCGGTGGAGCTCTCCAGGTAGTCGACGAGATCCTCGCTGATCGGTTTGCCATCATGGGCCTGGGCGAGCGCAGGGTGGGAGCCGCTGGCCCAAGCCGCTGCCAAGACGGAGACGGCGGTGCCAGTGATCGTCAGGAAGTCTCGGCGTTCCATCGCTGTTCGCAAGGCCTCTCTCAGGGCGGGCACGGAGCTGTGGGGGCCGAGGGGCACCACACCGTCGGCGGTGAGAGGCAGCCAGTCCGGCCAGTCGTCGGCGCGGACGATGTCGGCGGACCAGCCCAGCGCTTCGGCGATGTAGATCTGTGATTCGTCGCTGGGCTTGACGCCTCGCTGCCATTTGCGCACCCGCGCCACGTCCGTGCCTGACCGCAGTCCACGCCGGGCAGCCGCCCCGTGGATGCCGGTTACGAACTCGTCCATCGTCTTGCCAGCCGCACGGCGCGCGGCTACGAGCGGGTGCTGGATGGTTGCTTCCACCCCGTCAGTCAATCACTGAGCGCACAACTGCGGTGACGCCTTGGTCGAGTCGGGACCCCTCCGGGACCCCTCTCAACTGGTCGACGTGATCGAACGGTTGAGCCCATTGTGGGTGGAAGAGGCACTGCTGCCGGGCCGACGCCGAACTGCGCGGGGCAGGACCCGGCAGGGGGGTGCCCGGCAGTGCATCTGACGTCACTACACCTTTCTGCGAGGTCTCACGTGACATATGGCCTGGCCTTCGCGCCGCATCCTTATGAACTCGGAAAGGGCTGATATGGACACCGCGACGCTAGTGGCCACCAGCGACTTCCATTCAGCCGTCCCAACAGGGTCGGCGCTGCTGGCCGCCATCCGCACTCAGCGAGACCAAGGCGCGCTGGTCGTCGACGCCGGCGACTTCTTCGGCGGCAACGCGTACCACGAGTACTCAGGCGGGCGGGTGGAGGAGCAGCTGCTGGCCGATCTGTACGACGCCGTTGTGCCGGGCAACCACGACTTGGCGGACCTGCTTCGGCTACGGGACCCCGGCCGGTTCCCCCCAGTGGTCTGCGCCAACTTGGAACCGCCGTCCTCGTTCGCGGGGCGCTGGGAACCTCGGCTCGTCCTGCAGTCACGCGACGGTCTGCGGGTCGGGATCGTCGGATGGCTCGGAACGCAGGCCTACGACGCCGTACCGGCCGCCGAGCGCGCCGGGTACAGCTTCCAGGAACCCTCGCCGGGGCTACTGGCCGCGCAGCGGGACCGGCTGCTGAGTAAGGGCGCGGACGTGGTCGTCGGGGTGAGCCACAGCGGATTCCTCACCGACGTCGACCTTCAACTCGCAGGTGGCCCGCTGGACATCATCGTGGCCGGGCACTGCCACAGCCCGCACTACCACTGGGCCGTGCCACCACGGCACGTGGTCAAACCACCCGAGTGCGGCACCGGCCTGCTGCGCATCGAGCTGAGCAGCAACGCCGCGCCCTCGTTCACCTTCGGCTACCCCAGCGCGGCGGGCTGGGCGGACGACTACGAATCGCAGGCCATCGCCGACTACCGCACCTGGG
This sequence comes from Streptomyces sp. NPDC056948, assembly GCF_042674225.1. Classification (NCBI taxonomy): domain Bacteria; kingdom Bacillati; phylum Actinomycetota; class Actinomycetes; order Kitasatosporales; family Streptomycetaceae; genus Streptomyces; species Streptomyces sp. NPDC056948. Next base: position 5,855 of record NZ_JBHUQX010000223.1, on the reverse strand, counting down.
GCAGCGAGCCGGTGGGCCTACTGCGCACGGCACTGCCCGATCGCCGCGCCCTGGCCGACATCGTCGTAGGGCGTATGCGGGCAGCGACCAGCGCCGACGCCTTCGTGCTCAACCTCGGGACCCTGCGCGCCGGTCTACCCAGCCAGGTCACCAGGGAGGCCCTGATCGCGGCTGCGCCCTTCGACGCTCACGTGGTCGTCCTTCGTGGCGACCACCAGCTGAGCGACGTCCTGCGTCTGACCGAGGACCTGGGGGAGTCGCCCGTGGTCTCCTCCGCCCTGATCAGCAACACCGGGACCCTCGCCACCACCGCGTACCTGGCCGAGCGGCTGGGCCTGCCCGCCAGCCCCGCCGACCCACCCGTCTCGCTACGCCGCATCCTCACCGATCTTGCCCAGGAGTACACATGACCGACCTGACCGTGCTGCCCGCCCAAGACCTGCTCCACGGACCGGCCGCTCCGCAGGCCTTCGCCAACCGCCTGCGCGGCCCCGGCACGGGACGTGCGCTGGTCGCCTTCCCCGGGAGCGACCACCAGCTGAACCGGGAACTGTCGCTCGGCCTGCTGTCGGCACTGGGCACCGTGCTGAGCCTCTACCCCGCCACCGGCTGCTGGAGCAGCCTGGAGGTGCGCACCGAGGCCGACCCGGGCCGTACCCACGGGACCGGAGAGAACCAGCTGCACATAGACCTCGTCGACAGGGACAGGTCGCCGCGGTACATCGCCTTGTACTGCGAGCGCGACGATCCAGCCGGCGGGGGCGCCTCGGCTCTGGCGGACCTGTGGGCCGCCGCCGCAGAGCTGGACCACGGTGATCGGGAGCTGTTACAGCGCCCGCTGTTCCACTACTGGACCGACGAGGGGGTCCATGGCGTCGGGGAACCGCTGGAGCGGTTCGCGGTCCTGCCCGAACGGCTGGAGTGGGGACTGCCGGTGCGGTTCACCAGCAAGATGCTGCCGCACCTGGAGCGCGGCCAGCTCGCCGACGGAGCCGACCCACAGAAGATCACGTCCGCCTTCCGGGCCCTGATGGACGCGGCCTGCCGCCACCGGGACCAGGTCCGGCTAGCACCAGGCCAGTTACTCGTCTTCGACCAGCTGCGCTGGGCGCACGGTCGGATGCCGCTGGGAGACGGTCAGGCACAGATCCCCTCATCCCGTCGGCGCCTGCTCCGCCAGACATACGTGCAGGGGAGCGCCCGATGATCCTCACCGGCACCGAGATCAGCGCGGCCGTCACCGAAGGCCGTATCACCATCGATCCCTACATCCCCGAGCAGACCAACCCCAACTCGCACGGATACCGGCTCGGCGACACCCTCAAGGTGTTCACGCAGGGCCCGGTCGACCCGCGCACCACCGCGCCGACGAAGACGATCCGCATCCCCCGGCGCGGCTACCGGCTCAAGCCGGGCAAGGTCTACCTGGGGTCCACGGTCGAGCGGATCGGCAGCGACCACGTCGTCACGAGCCTGATCGGCCGCTCCTCGCTCGGCAGGCTGGGCCTGTTCCTCCAAGTCAGCGCCGACCTCGCGCAGCTGGGCGCGGTCCACCACTGGACACTGGAGATCGTGGCGACCCAGCCGGTCCGCGTCTACGCCGGCATGGTCATCGGGCAGGTGAGCTTCTGGGAGCCGGTCGGCGAGACAACGCCCTACCGCGGCTACTACGGCACGCTCTCCGAGCCGTCGCCTTACGCCCCCCACGCCGTTGCCGGCCGCCAGGCAACCGCAGTCGCGCCGGAGGTGAACGCCGCATGATCCTCACCGGTCCCGAGATCCAGCACCAAGTCGAGGCCGGCCGGATCACCATCCAGCCGTTCGACGCCTCCCTCCTGAGCCCCAACTCCTACGACTTCCACCTGGGTGCCGACATCGGCTGGTACCGCAGGCGCTGGTGGGGTGGCCGCACCCTGGACTGCCGCCAAAAGAACCCCTTCGTGCGCTCCACCATCCCCGAACAGGGCATGGTGCTGCACCCGGACCGGATCTACCTCGCCGCCACCCAGCAGGTCATGGGCAGCGCGCACTACGTGCCGATCATCCGCGCCCGCAGCTCCATCGCCCGGCTGGGGCTTTTCGTGCACTGCACCGCCGACCTGATAGACATCGGCTCGGTCAACCGCTGGACGCTCCAGCTGCACGCGGTGCAGCCAGTGCGGATCTACCCCGGGCTGCGGATCGGTCAGGTGACCTTCTGGGTCCCCAAGGGCGACATCGTGGCCTACCGCGGGAAGTACCAGGGCTCCATGCAAGCCGAGCCCTCCCAGGTCTGGCGCGATTTCGTGAACGAGGAGGCCGCTCGTGCCGCAACAGCCTGACCACGTCGTCGCGGTGGTGGCCCACCCCGACGACGCCGAGATGATGGCCTACGGGACCCTGCGCCGCTACCGCGAGCGCGGGGCGGCTGTCACGGTCGTCGTGGCCACCACGGGCGTCAACGGCGTGTCCCTCACCGACCGGGATCAGGGCGTGCGTCTCGGGCGGGAGGAGCGGGTGGCGGAGTCCGCCGCCTCTTACACGGGGACCGGCATTGACCTGGTCTGTCTCCAGCTCACCGACGGCGCCCTCGTTGCGAACCAGGAGCTGATCTCTCGCGTCGAGGCAGAGCTGGTCCGGCTGGGCTGCACCGTGCTGCTGACGCACAGTCGGCACGCGGGCAACGACCACCAGGACCACCTGGCCGTCGCCCAGGCCGCCGCGAACGCCGCGACCCGCGTCGCCACCTGCACGACGATCCTGCACGGAGAGCCGCACGCGCCCCGCAGCGGCTTCCGGCCCACTGTGCTGGTCGACATCACGGACTGGATCGACGCGAAGGTCAAGGCACTTGAGGCCCATCAGACGCAGACCGGCCGCTGGTACCTGAGCGAGGAGTACACCCACCACCGGGCCAGGGACGCAGGGTGGCGGCTCGCCCCGGCCCGGGCCGCACGAGGCCGTTGTTTCGAGGTGTTCGAGGCGTCCTTGATCACCCTTATCGGACCCGGGGGACAGGCATGAGTACCCGGCTCTACATCGAGCAGCCGGCCTTCGCACCCTGGCTCGGGTTCTGCGAAGCCCTGTTCGCGTGCGACACCGTCGCGCTCTACGACATCGTGCAGTTCGAGGACGGCGGCTACCAGAACCGCAACCGGATCAAGACGCCGCAGGGCGCCCAGTGGCTCACCGTGCCGGTGGCCAAGCGTCACGGCCAGCTGATCCGTGACGTGCGGATCGCCGACGCCTTCGACCCGCAGGCGATGCTGCGGCGGCTGCGTGAGACCTACGGCCGCTGCCGCCACGTCGAGGAGACACTGGAGGTCCTCGCCGCCGCGCTCACCGCCGGGCACCAGTGGCTGGTCGACCTCAACGTCTGCTTGGTCACGGACATCACCGTCGCTCTCGGCGCTCCCGCCCGGCTGCTGCTGACCTCGCAGCTGCCCGTCGACCCGGCCGGTGACCGCATCCAGCGGATCGCGGACATCTGCCGCGCGACCGGCGCCGACGAACTGTGGGCCGGCTCCGGCACCCGTGGCTACCTCCACCCCGCCGACCTGGGCGGCATCACCGTCACCTGGAACGACTACCTCGAGCGTCACCCCCGCTACGAGCAGGCGTGGCCCCGTCAGGACTTCGTGCCCGCCCTGTCCGTCATCGACACCGCCTGCACCCTGGGCTGGGCAGGAACAGCCGCTCTGCTACGCGCCGGGCTCGCCACCTACCTTGATGCCCGCCAGTAGGAAGGAAGGCACGCATGACCTCCGCGCTGCGCATCACCACCGGCATCGACCTGCCGCTGAAGCCCTCCTGCGGCTCCATGATCTTCTGCTCCGACCTGTACCGGCAGATGGCCGGCCGGGCGCACACCACCTTCCTCGCCCTGCCGCCCGCCGACCCCGCGTGGCAGCACGGCTTCGCCGCAACCCTGTTCGCCTCCGCCGCCAAGGCACCCTACGGACCCGGCTTCGAGCGCTACGTCGAGGAACTGACCAGCGAGGTGCAGCAGCACCTCGCCGCGCACCCGGCCGACGTCGTCCACGCCCAGCACCTCGGCTTCGGCCTCGCCCTCGCCTTCGTCCGCGCCGCCCAGGTCCCCGTCATCGCCATCGCCCACGGCACCGACGTGATCGCCGCCACCGACTCGCCACAAGCCCGCGCCGTGCTGACCGAGATCGTGGACGGCGCCACCACCGTGGTGGCACCGAACCAGTCCCTGGCCCGGCGCATCAACCACCTGACCGACAACCAGTACACCGACAAGATCACCCTCGTGCCCTGGGGCATCCCCCTCGCCGCCGCACACCGGCCCCCGCGCCCCCCAAGCGGCCACCGGCTGCGGCTGCTGCACGCCGGCCGCCTGGACGCCAACAAGCACACCATCACCGCCATCGAAGCTCTGGCGCTGACCGCCGATCGGCACGAACTGACCGTCATCGGCAGCGGGCCCGAACTCGCCACACTCCAGGACCGCGCCCGCGAACTCGGCGTGACCGACCAGGTCACCTTCATCCCGTTCCAGCCCCGCGAGCAACTGTGGCGCTCCTTCGGGGACTTCGACGCCTTCGTGTTCACCACCGCCGGGCTGGAAGCCTTCGGGCTGGTCGCCGTCGAAGCCCAAGCCCACGGCCTGCCCGTGCTGTACGCCGAGATCGCCGGGATGGCCTCCACCCTGGGCAGCGCCGCCCTCCGCTTCCCGGTCGGAGACGCCGAGCAACTGGCCCGCACCATCGACAGGCTCGCCGACAACCCTTCCCTGCGCCGCAGGCTGAGCAATACCGGCCCGGCCAACGCGGCCCGCTACGACATCGCCCACAGCGCCGACCGGCTCGCCGAACTCACCCACGCCGCGGCCAGGGCCACCGCATGACCGCCGCCGGCTTCGCGTGCTGGCTCTTCGCGCCCGCCCGATTCCAGCGCGGGAACAATTCGAGATCCATAAAGCGAAGCGAGGCGTCGAGCAGGTGGTGAATTCAGTGACGAATTCGAGCACCACGAGTGCCACCTAGGAGCCGGTTCGAATCAGCCCATCCCTACTCACGCTTTCCCTCGGTATCACCTGTCGCTCCCGATCGCACTGCCGGCGCCCGGGAGCGGCCCACTTGCGAAAGGAGCGGAGGATGCAGCACACCGCGATCTCCTTCGTACCGGTCGGCCCCGGACACTTCCAGCGACTCAGGGACAACGGCGGGCTGCAGACCGTGCGGATCACGAAGACCGTCCACTGGCAGACAACCCCAGTCACCCTCGGCCAGTTCCGGTCCTTCCTCGACACCACCGGCCGCCAGGCAGACCCCGTGCTGGAGGTCTGGAACGGCGAGTGGGAGCCGGGCCCCTCCTTCAGCCAGGCGAACTCGCACGGGGACGACGCCCCCGTGGTGGGCGTCAGCCACGACGACGCTCTCGCGTATGCGGCATGGCTGGGGCAACTCGACCACCGAGGCTACCGGCTGCCCACGGAGGCCGAGTTCGAGTTCGCCGCCCGGGCCGGCTGCGCCTGCGGCACGGTATGCGACTCCGGCTCGATGCACTCGCCCGAAAACGGCGACCGCCGCTGGCCACAGGCCCTCCTCTCCTGCTGGCGCTCCGCGCTCCGCCAGGCCGACCCGCACGGCATCCACGGACTGAACGGCGTGGTCTGGCAGTGGTGCAGCGACTGGTACGGCCCCTACCCCCCGCTGCCTGAACTGGACGACCCGCAAGGGCCGGCCAGCAGGCCCGCGACAAGTCTGTGGAAGGGCAGGACACTGCCGCCCGGACGGGTCATCCGAGGAGGCTCCTACTCGTATCCGCCCGAGGTCGGACGCTGCGACCACCGGCACTTCTCCTTCGCCGGCGACCGCAACGTCAACCTCGGCTTCCGCCTCGTCACCGAC
>NZ_JBHUQX010000222.1:0-15340 GCF_042674225.1 Streptomyces sp. NPDC056948 | reverse complement strand
GAACAGGGATTACTTACCCTTGGCCGCTTCCTTGAGCTTCGAGCCCGCGGAGACCTTCACGCTGTAGCCGGCGGGGATCTGGATGGGCTCGCCGGTCTGCGGGTTGCGGGCGGTGCGAGCGGCACGGTGGGTGCGCTCGAAGGTCAGGAAGCCGGGGATCGTGACCTTCTCGTCGCCCTTGGAGACGATGTCGCCGACGACCTCGGCGAACGCGGCCAGCACGCCGTCGGCGTCCTTGCGGGTCACCTCGGCGCGGTCGGCCAGCGCGGCCACCAGCTCACTGCGGTTCATGTTGTTACTCCCGTGTTCATCTTGCCGTTGAGGCGTCAGATCGAAGCCGATGCTGCCAGGGTCCTCCGTGAGTCCCCGGACCCGGGTCCGTCGTCAGACCCTCGCGCCCAGAGACGCATCCTGCCCCTACCTGCGGCGGGAAAGCCAATCCGGCACCCGCACGAGTCGTGAGTACACCCTTCAGGAGTCACACGAAAAGAGGGCCTGAGCCTGGCCGCCACGATAGGGCTCCGCTGCTCACAGAGGTCCTGCGACGCGCCGTTTTCCGGGCGTCCGTGGGGATACTCACAGTCAGAGGGCCTACGCCCCCACCGCCTTGGCGGCCTCCCGCACGGCCCCGGCGACCGCTCCCGCGACCTTGTCGTTGAAGACGCTCGGGATGATGTAGTTCGGGTTCAGCTCGTCCTCGGTCACCACGTCCGCGAGGGCGGTCGCGGCGGCCAGCATCATCTCGGTGTTGACCGTGCGCGAATGGGCGTCCAGCAGACCGCGGAAGACACCCGGGAAGACCAGCACGTTGTTGATCTGGTTCGGGAAGTCGGAGCGGCCGGTCGCGACAACGGCGGCGGTCTCGCGGGCGATTGCCGGGTCGACCTCGGGGTCCGGGTTCGCGAGCGCGAACACGATGGCACCGTCGGCCATGGCGGCCACGTCATCGCCGTCGAGGACGTTCGGGGCCGAGACGCCGATGAAGACGTCAGCGCCGCGCACGGCCTCCTTCAGCGTGCCGGTGAGGCTCTCGGGGTTGGTGTTGTCGGCGATCCAGCGCAGCGGGGAGTCCGGGGCGGCGTCCACCAGGTCCTCGCGTCCCGCGTGCACCACACCGTGGATGTCGGCGACGACGGCGTTCTTGACGCCCGCGGCGATCAGCAGCTTCAGGATGGCCGTACCGGCCGCGCCAGCGCCGGACATGACGACGCGGATGTTCTCGATCGCCTTGCCCGTGACGCGAAGCGCGTTGGTCAGCGCGGCGAGGACGACGATCGCGGTGCCGTGCTGGTCGTCGTGGAAGACGGGGATGTCGAGGGCCTCGCGCAGCCGGGCCTCGATCTCGAAGCAGCGGGGCGCGGAGATGTCCTCGAGGTTGATGCCGGCGAAGCCCGGGGCGATGGCCTTGACGATCTCGACGATCGCGTCGGTGTCCTGGGTGTCGAGGCAGATCGGCCAGGCGTCGATGTCGGCGAAGCGCTTGAAGAGGGCCGCCTTGCCCTCCATGACCGGCATGGCGGCCATCGGGCCGATGTTGCCCAGGCCCAGCACCGCGGAGCCGTCCGTCACGACCGCAACCGTGTTGCGCTTGATGGTGAGGCGGCGGGCGTCCTCGGGGTTCTCGGCGATCGCCATGCAGACGCGGGCCACGCCCGGCGTGTAGACCATGGACAGGTCGTCACGGTTGCGGATGGGGTGCTTCGACGCCATCTCGATCTTGCCGCCGAGGTGCATGAGGAAGGTCCGGTCGGAGACCTTGCCCAGCGTGACGCCCTCGATGCCGCGGAGTTCCTCGACGATCTCGTCCGCGTGCGCGGTCGACGAGGCCGCGATGGTGACGTCGATACGGAGCTTCTCGTGACCGGATGCGGTGACGTCGAGGCCGGTCACCGAGCCTCCGGAGGACTCCACGGCGGTGGTGAGCTGCGAGACGGCGGTTCCGCTCGCGGGCACCTCCAGCCGGACCGTCATCGAGTAGGAGACGCTGGGCGCCGTTGCCATGGCCGACTTCCTCTGCTTTCACCTGACGCTGAGTTGTGCCGTCCGATAGTCGCACCTACCGCTGGGTAGCTGGTAGCCGCCTCCGATTGCGAACTTTTTGTTCGCGGAACAGGCCAGCAAAAAGAGACCCACGTCACGTCGGACGCGGGTCTCTGCGCAATTCCCCTATGAAAGTTAAGTGGCACCGGCCCGCCATGCTCGCCTCGCGGCAAGTGGTCGCTCGTAGCGACGAAGGTTGGGCCCGGGGGCTTGGATCGAGCCGGTGCCACATCCAGGCTAACAAACAGATCCCGTAAGGCCATTCCCGTACCGGGAGTTCATTTCGCCGACAAGTGGGTATCCGGGCGCGGTCCGCCGGAAGGCCCGGATCAGTCCCTGAGCAGGTCCGGAACTCCCGTCGCGTCGGGCTCGTCCCGCTCCGCCGAGACGACCGTGAGCTGCTGGGTGGCCCGGGTCAGTGCGACATAGAGCACACGCAGTCCGGCCGGGGACTCGTCGGCGATCTCCGCCGGGGAGACCACGACCGTCGCGTCGTACTCCAGGCCCTTCGCCTCCAGGCTGCCCAGTGCCACCACCCGGTCGCCGAGCCCGGCGAGCCAGCGCCGGGTCTCCGCGCGCCGCTGCATGGCGACGACCACGCCGACCGTGCCGTCGACGCGGTCCAGCAGCCGGGCCGCCTCGGCGCGGACGGTTTCGCCGAGGGTGTCCTCGACGACCGTGAAGCGGGGCTCGACGCCGGTGGAGCGGACCGCTCTCGGGGACTCGGAGCCGGGCATGGCCAGGGCCAGCACCTTCGAGGCCAGCTCGGCGATCTCCGCCGGGTTGCGGTAGTTCACGGTGAGCTGGAAGCGGCGGCGCGGGCGGGTGCCGAGGGCCTCGTCGCGGGCCTGGGCGGCCTCGTCCGGGTCGGACCAGGAGGACTGGGCCGGGTCGCCTACGACCGTCCAGGTGGCGTGCCGGCCGCGGCGGCCGACCATGCGCCACTGCATCGGGGTGAGGTCCTGCGCCTCGTCGACGATGACGTGCGCGTACTCGGTGCGCTCCTGGGCGAGTCGCTCGGCCCGCTCGCGCTGGGACTCCTCGCGCACCGGCATCAGCTCCTCCAGGCCGGTGAGATGGTCCAGCGGGTCGAGCTCGCGCTTCTTCCGGGGGCGGGCGGGGGCGCCGAGGATGGCCTGGAGCTCGTCGAGCAGGGCGATGTCGTGCACGGAGCGGCCGTCGCGCTTGAGGGAGCGGGCGACCCTGCGGACCTCGCCGGGGTTGAGGATCCGCCGGGCCCAGCGGCCGAGGCGCCGCTCGTCGGTCATGGCGTCCAGGACGGCCGCCGGGGTCAGCTCCGGCCACCAGGCGTCGAGGAAGGCGATGAAGGCGTCCTCGGAGGTGATGTCCTCGTCGAAGGAGGAGCGCAGCTCGGCGGCCAGCTCCGGATCGGTGTGGCGGTTGGCCGAGCCGGACTGCTCCCACAGGGCGTCCAGGAGCAGCTTGCGGGCGCGCGGGCGCAGCAGGTTGACGGGGGCGGTGCCCCCGAGGGCGGCGTGGCGGATACCCTCCAGCTCCCGGTCCTCCAGCTCCAGGCGGCGGCCGAAGGCGACCACGCGCAGCCGGGTCGGCGCGTCGTTCAGCTCCAGGGCGCCGCGGGCGGCCTTCCGCAGCACCTTGAGCATGCGGTACGAGCCCTTGGCGCGGGCCACCGACGGGGCGTCGTAGAGCGCGGCCTCGCCGCCCTCGACGAGCGAGCCGATGGCGCGGATGGCGACCTGGCCCTCCTCGCCGAGGGAGGGCAGCACGCCTTCGGTGTAGGCGACGAGCAGCGGGGTCGGCGAGACGATCAGGATGCCGCCCGCGTACCGGCGCCGGTCCTGGTAGAGGAGGTAGGCCGCGCGGTGCAGGGCCACGGCGGTCTTGCCGGTGCCCGGACCGCCCTCGACGTAGGTCACGGAGGCGGCGGGGGCGCGGATGACCAGGTCCTGTTCGGCCTGGATGGAGGCGACGATGTCGCGCATGGTGTGGCTGCGGGCCTGGCCGAGCGCGGCCATCAGGGCGCCGTCGCCGATGACGGGCAGCTCGTCGCCGTCGAGGAAGGCCGTCAGCTCGGGACGCATCAGATCGTCCTCGACGCCGAGCACCTTGCGGCCCTTGGAGCGGATGACGCGGCGGCGGACGACGCGGCCGGGGTCGACCGGGGTGGAGCGGTAGAAGGGTGCGGCAGCCGGGGCCCGCCAGTCGATGACCAGCGGGGCGTAGTCCTGGTCGAGGACGCCGATGCGGCCGATGTGCAGGGTCTCGGCGATGTCGGCGGTGTCGTCCTCACGGACGGCGCCCTCGGCGGGCTCCACCGCTGTGTACGCGCCGTCGGGGCCCTTCTTGCCGTCCTTGCCGGTCAGCAGGTCGATACGGCCGAAGAGGAAATCCTCGAACTCGTTGTTGAGCCGATTGAGGTGGACGCCCGCCCGGAAGACCTGCGCGTCCCGCTCGGCCAGTGCGCCGGGCGTGCCGACCTGGCCGCGCTGGGCCGCGTCGTTCATGAGGAATTCGGCCTCGTGGATCTTCTCCTCGAGGCGTCGGTACACCCGGTCGAGGTGTTCCTGTTCGACGCTGATCTCGCGGTCTCTCAAGGAGTCTTCGAGCGCGGTTTCCTGTTGAGCCTGAGCGGCCACCGGGCCCCCTTCTGACGTGCATGGCAGCCGTCTACCGTACGCGAAGGGGACCCCGAAAGGCTACGCGTCGACCTCGACCAGACGCTTGCCGTCGAAGGTCACGATCTCGAAGTGGTCGATCTCGTTCGGCTGGAAGGCGGCACCGCCCTGGACGTACAACGGCTCCTTGGCCTTTTCGGTTGTGGCGTCCGGGATGCCGTATCCCCAGTTCGGGACGGACCAGGAGGAGAGGGTCTCGCGCTCGCCGTTCTTGCCGACCGCGACGAGGGCGCACTTCAGCGGGCCCTTGAGGTTCTTCGCCTCCAGGACCATGCCGGTGCCCCAGTCCTTCTTCTGGAGGGCGACCGTCGCGGTGACCTTGGTGGTCGGGTCGGTGGCCGTGATCTTGTCGGAGATGCCGTTGAAGGCTTCCTTGGCCGGGCTCGCGGCGAGGGGGCGGTTCTCCGCGCCTGAGCTGTCGTCGCCGCCGTTCGCCGCGACCGCGACGAAGGGACCGCCGACGATCAGCGCGGCGGACGCGGCCACCATGTAGAAACTGCGGCGGCGCTTCTGGGCGCGGCGGTCGGCGACCTCGTCGACGAGCTTCTCCACCAGGCGCGGCCGGGGCTTCGCGGACAGCGACTCGCCGATCGCGGGCGTGCCGGAGCCGGGCAGGTCGGCGAGGGCGGCGAGCATCGGCTCCATGCCGGCCAGCTCGTCGAGTTGCTGGGCGCACCATTCACAGCCCGCGAGGTGGGCTTCGAAAACGGTTGCTTCGGCGTCGTCGAGGATGCCGAGGGCGTAGGCGCCGACGGTCTCGTGCTCGTTCGGCACCGGAGATTCCTGCATGGGGCCAGACATACCCATGCCTCCCGTACCGAACCCTTGGTTACCCCCGTAAACACTCATCACGCCGTCACCCCCCGCTCCTCCAGTGCCAGCTTCATCGAACGCAGGGCGTAGAAGACCCTCGAGCGGACGGTTCCGCTGGGTATGCCCAGAGTCTCGGCCGCCTCATTGACGGTACGCCCCTTGAAGTACGTCTCGACGAGCACCTCCCGGTGGGCGGGGGTCAGGTCGTCGAGTGCGTCCGACAGAGTCATCAGCCACAGCGCCTTGTCGATCTCGTCCTCCGCGGGGATGACCTCCAGCGGCGACGGGTCGACCTCCTGCGGCCGGGCCTGCCGGCTGCGGTGGCCGTCGATGACGATGCGCCGGGCGACCGTCACCAGCCAGGGGCGTACCGATCCGGTCGCCCGATTGAGCTGACCGGCGTTCTTCCAGGCACGGATGAGCGTCTCCTGCACGACGTCCTCGGCGCGCTGCCGGTCTCCGGCGACCAGTCGCAGGACGTATGCCAGCAGGGGTCCGGCGTGTTCTCTGTACAGAGCACGCATCAGCTCCTCGTCGGGTTCCGAGGGCTGGGACATGCGATGTCGGGCCCTCGGTGCACGTTCATTGGCCACGACGGAATCCTTGCGCACGCCCACCTCCGGTGTCCGGGGGTTCCCCCAGTCGGTCGCTCCACATGCCGTACGCAAGCGAGCGGTTGGGCGTTCAATGAGACGTGACAGATTTCTTCGAGATGACGTGACGAGCTGGACATGGGGTCACATTCCCACCCCGCGATCTTCACATTTCTGCCACATGAGCAAGATCAAGTCAGGCTTTCCCTACGGTGGCGTAGGTAAACGGTATGTAATCGAAATCACTTCGACAGTGCGTTCACAGAAGTGGCATTTGGGGCACGGGAATTGAGTGCAGTTACCACGCAACGGCCGTGCCGTGGTGGGCAAAAGGGACTTAAGCCCGTGCGAGCGCCGCGCGGCGGCGATGCCGGGCGACCCGTTCGCGGTTCCCGCAGACCTCGCTGGAGCACCAGCGCCTCCTGCGTCCCCGGGACGTGTCGAGGTACACGATCGGGCAGTTGTCCCCCTCGCACTGGCGCAGGGCCGCGCGGGCGACGGGGTCGGTGAGCAGGTCGACGGTGTCCCGGGCGACGGCCGCGAGCAGGGCGGCGCAGTCGGGCGGGTCGTCCAACTGCCGTATGAGCTCGCCGTCTCCGTCGCGGACGGCGCGCGGGGCGGGGGGCGCGGGAGTGGCCAGGTCGTTGACGCGCGCGAGCGCGAAGTCGTAGGCCCGGGCCCGGGGCGCCGACCAGCCGCGCACCAACCTCCCGACCTGGTCGCGCAGTTCGCGGAAGGCGGCCAGCCAGGCGGTGTCGGCGTGGGCCAGGACGGTGTCCGCCGGGACGAGACCGGAGCCGGTGATCCAGGCGCGCAGCACGGCCACGGAGTCGAGCCGCTCCTCCGGATGCGTGGTGGAGAGCAGATCCAGGCAGATCCGCCCGGCATCGAACCGCAGCTCGTACGGGGCCGTGGCCGTACCCAATGCCATGTGCCTGTCACCGCCTAGGGGTTCACCCCGGTCGCGAGAGGGCCGGTGAGATGCCAGTGAGAGGGCTGGGAAACCGTTCCCTCATACAGTGCCTTCCCACTCCCCTGCCGGAAACCCCTTCGCACGGGCCTGACGCCGCCGGCCGGCCCGACGGGGCGGGCGTTCCGGCCGGCGGCCTGTGTCGACTTCGTACGCCGGTATCTCCGGGGCGGCTCGCGGCGCGGCCTCATCCGCCGGTGTCTCCAGCCCGGCCCCGCACCACTGCCGACACACCGCCGACCGCGCGCCCGGCCTGGCGTGGCCCTGCGCGGCGGCGATGTCGGCCAGAGCACGCGGCCCGCGCCAATGGCGGTGTTCCGCTCAACTCCCGCGCGGCCTCACGCGTCCGCGTACTTCGTCTCCGCTACCGGGTCCAAGGCCAGGCGGTAGCCACGCTTGACCACCGTCTGGATCAGTTTCGGGGCGCCGAGGGCCGTGCGGAGGCGGGCCATCGCCGTCTCGACGGCGTGTTCGTCGCGGCCGGCTCCGGGCAGGGCGCGCAGCAGGTCGGCGCGGGCGACGACCCAGCCGGGGCGGCGGGAGAGGGCGCGCAGGAGGGCCATGCCGGCGGGCGGTACGGGCTTGAGGTCGCCGTCGACCAGGACGGCATGGCCGCGGATCTCGACCCGGTGCCCGGCGATCGGCAGCGAGCGCGCCCGCGCGGGCAGCTCCTGGCAGAGGAGCTGGACGAGCGGGCCGAGCCGGAAGCGTTCGGGCTGGACCGTGTCGATGCCGTGGCCCTGCAGCGGCAGCGCGGTGACCGGGCCGACACAGGCCGACAGGACGTCATGGCCGAGTGCCGCCAGCACCTCGGGGAGCAGTCCGCGTGCCTCCGCCCTGGAGAGGAAGGAGGCCGCGGCGGGGGCGCTGGTGAAGGTCAGCGCGTCGACGCCGCGGGACACCGTCGCGTCCAGGAGACGGTCGACCGGCCCGATGTCCTCCGGCGGCATCCACCGGTAGACGGGCACCCCGAGGACCTCGGCGCCGCCCGCCCGCAGCGACTCCACGAACCCGGGCAGCGGCTCACCGTGCAGCTGGATCGCGATCCGCAGACCGTCGACGCCCTCCTCCAGCAGCCGGTCGAGCACCTCGGCCATGGACTCCGACGACGGCGACCACTCCTCCGTCAGCCCGGCGGCCCGGACCGCGCCCTTGACCTTGGGCCCGCGCGCCATGATCCGTACGCCGCCCAGCCGCGCCAGCAGATCCTCGCCCAGACCCCAGCCGTCAGCGGCCTCGACCCAGCCCCGGAAGCCGATCGCGGTCGTCGCCACGACGATGTCGGGCACCTGGTGGATGATCTCCTTGGTCGCGGCCAGCAGCTCGCTGTCGTCGGCGAGCGGCACGATCCGCAGGGCGGGGGCATGCAGGACGGTGGCGCCGCGCCGCTGGAGCAACGCGCCCAGCTCCTCGGCCCGGCGCGCGGCCGTGACGCCCACGGTGAATCCCGCCAGTGGGCCATGTTCCGGTCGCTGTTCTTCCTCGTGCATGCTCTCGTCCCGCATTCGAGTCGTCGTACTCCATGGGTTCGGCGTACGTGTATGCCGATCGAGCCTGTCAACGGCTCGTGACAGGCCCGGATCGGCATGATGTCGGCGGTGTTACGTCACACCTTGGCGTAGCTGAGCTGCGGCTTCGCCTCCGAGGTCGCCGTGGTGACGGGTACCCGCGGAGCCGTACGTCGAAGGTATACGGCCCAGGTGATCCCGAAGCAGACCACGTAGAAGGCGGCGAAGGCGACGAACGCGCCGGTGCCGGAACCGTAGGAGAGGAAGGACTGGCGGAAGGCGAGGTTGATGCCGACACCGCCGAGCGCGCCCACCGCTCCGATGAGTCCCATGGAGGCGCCGGAGAGCCTGCGCCCGTAGGCCGCGGCCTCCTCACCCCGCAGTCCCTTGGCCAGGGCCTTGTTCTGGAAGATGCCGGGGATCATCTTGAACGTCGAGCCGTTGCCGAGCCCGCTGAGCACGAACAGCACCACGAACGCCCCGGTGAACAGCGCCAGCGACTTCTCCATGGAGGCACCGATCAGGACCGCCGTCGCGACGCCCATGGCGACGTAGTTCCAGAGGCTGATCTTCGCGCCGCCGTACCGGTCGGCGAGCCAGCCGCCGACGGGCCGGATCAGGGAGCCGAGCAGCGGGCCGAGGAAGGTGACGTACGCGGCCTGGAGCGGCGTACGGCCGAACTCGTTCTGGAGCACCTGGCCGAAGGCGAAGCTGTAGCCGATGAACGAGCCGAACGTGCCGATGTAGAGGATGGACATGATCCACGTGTGGGCGTCCCGCGCGGCGTCCTTGGCGGCGCCGGTGTCGTTCTTGACGTTCTCCAGGTTGTCCATGAAGAGCGCGGCCATGACAGCGGCTACGACGATCAGCGGGATGTAGATCCCGAGCAGCACGCGCGGGCCACCGCCGGCGCCGATGATCGCGAGCGCGACGAGCTGCGCCACGGGGACGCCGATGTTGCCGCCGCCCGCGTTCAGGCCGAGGGCCCAGCCCTTCTTCCGCAGCGGGAAGAAGGCGTTGATGTTGGTCATGGAGGAGGCGAAGTTGCCGCCGCCGATGCCGGCCAGCAGGCCGACGAGCAGGAAGGTGGAGAAGGAGGTGCCCGGCTCCATCACGGTGAACGCGGCGACGGTCGGGACCAGCAGCAGGCCGGCGGAGACGATCGTCCAGTTCCGGCCGCCGAAGATCGCGACGGCGAAGGTGTAGGGGACGCGGACGACGGCGCCGACCAGCGTGACCATCGAGGTCAGCATGAACTTGTCGGCGGGGGTCAGGCCGTACTCCGGGCCCATGAAGAGCACCATCACGGACCACAGGGTCCAGATCGAGAAGCCGATGTGCTCGGACAGCACGGAGAAGACGAGGTTGCGGCGGGCGACCTTCTCACCGGTCTCGTTCCAGAAGGTCTCGTTCTCGGGATCCCAGTGCCGGATCCAGCGTCCGCCCCTGCTCGGGGGTGCGGGTGCCGTGCCAGGGCCTGTCATGACGCCTCCACTTGCTCCGGGACTCGGGGTCGTACTACGAGTGGCTGATCCCGAAGGTAGGGAGGGCTCGTTTCGTGACTGTGCCATCGAGTGACCGAGAGGGAACTTTGCTCTCACCCCGGGCCTGGGCGGGATGAGAGGTTCGGTGGCGTTGTGTCAGCGTTGCGGGTGCTGCCAGTGGGGGTTCTGCTCGGGGTGGGGCGGCTGCTGCGGCGCGTAGGGGCCGGGGTGCTGCTGCGGCGGATACGGCGTGGCAGGGGGCTGCGTCCCGTACGGACCGGGCGCGGGCTGATGCGGGTAGGGGCCCGGGGCCGGCTGGGCGTAGGGGCCTGGAGCGGGCTGGGCGTACGGGCCCGGTGCGGGCTGAGCGTAGGGGCCCTGTGCCGGTGGCGGTCCAGGCTGCTGATGTCCGTAACCGGCGGGTGCCCCCACGGCCGGACCGGGCATCCCGGGCGCCTGCCCCGGCATCCCGGGAGCCTGGCCAGGCACTCCACCGGCCTGGCCCGGTACCCCGCCGTACCCCGGCGCCCCGGCCCCCGGACCGCCGCCGTACGGACCGCCGCCGAAGGGGTTGCCGTGCCCGGGCGGCTGTGCCCCGGGCGGGAGGTAGCGCGTCCGGCCGTTCTCGTCCGTCACCGGCATGAAGCCGGCCGCCTGCAGCCGGGCGGCGAACTTCGCGTTGCGCTTGCGGGTGACCAGGAGGCCGATGCCGAAGATCGCCAGGAAGAGCAGCCAGATCAGGCCCGCCGCGACGAAGTCGAAGGGCTCCCCGCCGCTGCGGAGGGCGAGGATCACGCAGCCGACGGTGAGGCCGAGGGCCGCGTAGCCCATGCGCTTCTCGGCGCTCTTGCCGGTGAGGTCGAAGTTGATGCGGGCCTTGAGGAGCTCGAAGGCGTCGGGCACGAGCGGTGGGAGGGAGACCCCGTCGGCGGCGTTGGGGTACTGCGCCCAGTTCTGCGCGGCCCGGCCCCGGGCGTGCGGGCTGGGGTCGGGCAGGATCAGCATCGTCAGCGCGCCGTTGCGGCCGCTGCTCTGCCGGACGTCCGCGTACTCGTAGCCGAACTGCTGGGCGACGAAGGCCAGCCGGGCGAGCTTCTTCACGGACGCCATCGGGCTGGTGAGCTCGACCGGCTCTCCGCTCGCCATCAGCCGCAGCATCTTCTGTGTCTGCCGCTTACTCATCCCACTGCTCCCCCGGCCCGTCACTGATCCCAGTCGTTCACATGCGCAACTCGGGCAGTTTTCCACACCGGAGAACCCCGGGGGAACGGGGATCAGCCGCCGCGTACCGCTCTCCTCCGGCTCCCCCGAACCCTCACCCGGGGCTCACTCCTGGGCCACAAGCGGGGCCGCTGCTTCGCCGCCAGGTCCTCCATCCAGCCGAAGGCCAGGACACAGCCGCCGATCAGCAGCCAGACCAGGACCAGCACCGGCCACGGGCTTTCCAGCAGCCCGGGGACGTTCTGCTCCAGCACGGTGACCGCCCACAGCCTGTCCCACAGGGTCGCGGCGACCAGGATGCAGATGTTGTGCCACAGATAGATCGTCACGGCACGGGAGTTGAGCAGGGTGATCAGCCCGGCCCAGCGGCGCAGCCTGGGCGGCCACTCGGACCAGGACGGGCTGATGTGCAGCAGCAGGAACACCGTGCCGAGGGACCACAGGGCCTGGGCCAGCGGCATGCTGTCCAGGTCGTTGCCCGGCCCGAAGCCGTGGTGCAGGGCGTACCAGAGGCCGGCCAGGGCGATGACGGGTGCCACGGACGGGACGATGTAGCGCGGCAGCCGCTTGAGGATGCCCTCCTGGTGGGCCATGCCGAGGATCCAGCAGGCGCCGAAGGTGGAGAAGTCCGTGAGCGCCGAGGGGATCCGCTCGCCGGGCAGCGTGAGATAGCTGTGCTCGAAGGCGACCGCCAGGGCGATCGGCGCCAGGAGCGTGACCACCGGCAGGGCGCGCAGGGCCTTCAGGAGCAGCGGGGACAGCAGGACGTACCAGAGGTAGGCGCGGATGTACCAGAGCGGGCCGGCGAGTTCGGCGGCCCAGTCCTCGCCGATGAAGCCGTGGATGCCGGGCAGCCCCTCGGCGTACGGCGGGTCGCTGAGCGGGACGATCCAGAAGATGAGGTGGAGCCACCACCAGCCGGGATGGCCGTCGGCGTCCGGCCCCCAGCCCTGCACAACCATGCCGGTGACGCCGACGACGCCCAGCAGCCACAGCGGAGGCAGCAGCCGCCGCAGCCGGCCGCGGATCACCTGCACGGGCGGACGCTTGAGCGAGCGGGCCATGAGGTTGCCGGCGAGGGCGAACATCACGCCCATCGACGGGAACACCAGCGGCAGCCAGGCCCAGCCCGTCAGGTGGTACAGCACGACACGGAACAGGGCGAGGGCGCGCAGCAGGTCGAAGTAGCGGTCGCGGACGGGACCGCCGGAGGCGGTCCGCTCCTTCTCCGGGGGCGCGGCGACGACATCGGGATGCGTGGTCATGCGACCGGCCTCCCGTCCATCTGCCGCTGGGGCGTGGCCGATCCGGCCCCGGGCAGGCCCACCGCGCCCGTGCGCCGCAGCTTCTGCCAGCGCAGCCGGCCGCCGGTGAGGGCGGTGATCCAGGACTGGAGCAGCACGACGTACATGAGCTGGCGGTAGAGGAGCTGCTGGAGCGGGAGCGAGATCAGATGGGTCATGCGTTCCTTGTCGAGGTGGAACGCGTAGGCCGCGCACACCCCCTGCACCGCGAGGACGCCCAGCCAGGCGCCGATGGTCTTCTCCGTCGGGCCGAACACCAGCCCGTACAGCAGGAACACGTCGATGAGCGGGGCCAGCAGCGGCGCCACGACCATGAACATCGACACCAGCGGCATGCCCACCCGGCCGAAGCGGCCCGAGGGACCCCGCTCGACGAGGGACCGGCGGTGCTTCCAGATCGCCTGCATCGTGCCGTACGACCAGCGGTAGCGCTGGGACCACAGTTGCTGGACGGACTCGGGGGCCTCGGTCCAGGCGAGGGCCTTCTCCGCGTACACGACGTGCCAGCCGTCGCGGTGCAGGGCCATGGTGATGTCGGTGTCCTCGGCGAGCGTGTCGTCGCTCATGCCGCCGACGCGCTCCAGCGCGCTGCGCCGGAACGCCCCCACCGCGCCGGGGATGGTCGGCATGCAGCGCAGCACGTCGTACATGCGGCGGTCGAGGTTGAAGCCCATCACGTACTCGATGTGCTGCCACGCGCCGATCAGCGAGTCCCGGTTGCCGACCTTGGCGTTGCCCGCGACCGCCCCGACCCGCGCGTCGCCGAAGGGCTGCACCAGTTCACGGACGGTGGCCGGTTCGAAGACGGTGTCGCCGTCCATCATCACGATCAGGTCGTACTTGGCGTTGGCGATGCCCCGGTTGAGCGCGGCGGGCTTGCCCGCGTTGAGCTGGCGCACGACGCGTACGCCGGGCAGGCCGAGGTTCTCGACGATGCGCGCGGTGCCGTCGCTGGAGCCGTCGTCGATGACCAGCACCTCGATGGGGTGGTCGCTCGCGACCAGGGAACGGACCGTCTGCTCGATGCACTTGGCCTCGTTGTAGGCGGGCACGAGGACGGACACCGGTTCGGTGACGGTCTCGCCCCAGCGGAAGCCGCGGCGGCGGACACGGCGGGCGTGCGCCACGGAGAGGATCAGCATCAGCCCGAGCCGGGCGAAGACGAGCACGCCGACGACGGCGAGCCCGGCGACGAGAACGCCGGTCGTCTTCTCGGAGGCCTGGACGAGGAAGACCCACGCGTTGCCCTTCACCGCGTCGAGCCCGGCGACCGGGGTGTGCGCGCTGGGGGCCTCCAGGGCGGCGGTCAGGGTGTCGAAGCGGTAGCCCTTGTCCTTCAGCCCGGTGACGAACCGGTCGAGCGCGGCCACGGTCTGGGAGCGGTCGCCGCCGGAGTCGTGCATCAGCACGATGGCGCCGTCGCCGTTCTTCGGGGTGGCGTTGCGGATGATCTCGTCGACACCGGGCCTGCGCCAGTCCTGGCTGTCGGTGTCGTTGACGATGGTGATGTAGCCCTTGCTGCCGATGTACTCGGTCACCGGCCAGGACCTGTTGTCCATGAGGTGGGAGAACGACGAGTAGGGCGGGCGGAAGAGCGAGGTGCGGATGCCCGCCGCCCCGGCCAGCGCGAGCTGGCTCTGGGACAGCTCCCAGTCGACCCGGCTCTTGCTCTGCAGCGACAGGTCCGGGTGGTTGAAGGTGTGCAGCCCGATCTCGTGGCCCTCGTCGACGATGCGCTGGACGAGGTCCGGGTGACGGGAGGCCATGGTGCCGGTGACGAAGAAGACGGCGTGGGCGTCGTGCTTCTTCAGCACGTCGAGGACCTTGGGAGTCCACTCGGGGTCCGGCCCGTCGTCGAAGGTCAGCACCAGCTCGCGGTCCGGGAGGTCCAGAGCGGTCGGCTTCTCCTCCCGGGTGTCTATGACGGGCCCGCCCTCGAGGATCTCCTTCGGGACCTGGTCGCTCGACGCGGACGGCCCGACCCGGTGGTCGGCGAGGATCTCGCTGTGCACGTATCCGCGCAGCATGAGCATCGCCATCAGGGCGACCAGGAGGAGCAGGGGCAGCAGCAGGCGCATGGGCAGGCGGCGGCGCCTGGAGCCGCCACGGGCTCGGGGAGCGCGCCCGGAACGGCGGGTACGGGATGCCATGGGTGGTGGTACTCCGGGTGGTGCGGGGAGCGGGTGGTACGGGGACGGGTGCGGGCGGACCCGGTCGAGCGGCACGCCGGGCGAAGTCGACTGCGGTGCGGCAGCGCCCTGTAGGGGCGCGGAGAACTGCGCGACCGGCCACGACGGTGCCGCAGACGAACGGCGGCAGATCGCGGCGCCTTCAGCGGAGCGCTCAGGCCGCGGGCTGGTCGGCCGCGGGCGGCTCGGCAACGGGCTGGTCGGCGACGGGCGACTGCGCGACCGGCTGGGTCGGAGCCGGCCCGTCGGCGACCGTGCCGGTGCCGCCGTTGTCGCCGGTGCCGGTCGTCTCGGTCGGCTCGGGCGTGGGTTCGACCGGCGGTGTCGGGTCGGTCACCGGCGTGCTCGGCGGGTCCGCCGGCTTGCTCGGGGTCGGGTCGGTGACGCCGCCGCCCGGGGCCGGTGCGGTCCGGGACGCGGTCGGTGAGGGCTTGGCGGTCGTGCCGGAACGGCCGGGGGCCGCGGAGGCCGCGGGTCGGGCGGCGCGGGCGCCCGGCGGGGGTGCCGTGGCCACCTCGGGAGCCGGCGCCCGGCCCCGGGCGGGGGCGCCGGGGCCGGCGG
>NZ_JBHUQX010000221.1:0-15366 GCF_042674225.1 Streptomyces sp. NPDC056948 | reverse complement strand
GCCGAGGCAGGGGGCGCCCTTCACGTGTGTGCGTCACGCGTCCTTGCTGAGCTCCCAGAAGCGGAACACGGTCGACGCGTCGAGGCAGTATTCCAGTCCGTAGACACCTTCGCGCGCGACCGCGTACTGCTTGGCCTGCCACACCGGCAGGACGGGGAGCTCGTCGGCGACGATGTCCTGCAGCTCCCCGAACTCCTTGTCGGTGGCGGCGCGGTTGGTCAGGGCCGCGGTGCTCGGGATGAGCGTGCCGGTGATGGTGTCGTTGTCGTAGTTGTTGCCCAGCACGTTGCCCTTGCCGAAGAAGGGGGCCGTGAAGTTGTCGGCGTCCGGGTAGTCGGGCACCCAGCCCTTCACGTAGACGCCGTACTTGCCGGCCGCGATGTCCTTCTCGTACTGGGCGAAGGAGACCGACTTGACGTCCGCGTCGAACAGGCCGCTGGCGTTGAGCTGGCCGGCGATGGCCGTCAACTCCTGGTCGGTGGCGGGGCCGTAGCGGGACGGGGTCGACCAGAGGGTCAGCTTCACCTTGCCGGTGATGCCGTCGGCACGCAGCGCGCCGGCCGCCTTGGACCGGGAGGGGCGGGCGCCGTAGGTGTCGAAGAAGGCCGTGTTGTGGCCCGCGACACCGGCCGGGATGATCGAGTACAGCGGGGTCGCGGTGCCCTGGTAGACGTCCTTGATGAGGGCTTCGCGGTCGAGCAGGTGGGCGATGGCCTTGCGGACGCCGAGCTTTCCGGCGACCGGGTCGTCCATGTTGAACACCAGGTGCTGGACCTCGGCGCTGCTGCCCTCGACGACCTCGGTTCCGGTGCCGTCGTCGGCCTTCTCCATGTCGGCGACGTCGCCCGCGGTGAGGCCGCGGTAGGCGATGTCGACCTCCTCCTTCTGGATGGCCTGCTTCAGGGCGGTCTGGTCGCCGTCGAAGAACTTCAGCGTCACGCCGGTGTTGCTCACCTTGGCGGTGCCCTTGTAGTTCTCGTTGACGGAGAAGACGGCCTGGCCGTCGTCGAACGAGTCGAGCTTGTAGGGGCCGGAGCCGACGGCCCCGCCGTCCTTGCGCAGCTTGCCCGCGTCGTACTCGTTGTGGTCGACGATGGAGCCGGCGCCGGAGGCGATCTTGCTGGGGAAGGTGGCGTCGGACGTGTTGAGGTGGAACACGACCGTCGTCTCGTCCGGGGTCTCGACCTCGTCCAGCGTGGGGAACATGACCGCGGGCCCGTCGGGGTCGTTGATCTTCAGCATCCGCTCGAAGGAGAACTTGACGTCCTCCGAGGTGAGGGCGTCACCGTTGCTGAACTTGAGGCCGTCCTTCAGCGTGCACCTGTAGACCGAGGTCTGCGTGTCGGTGAAGGCGCAGCTCTCGGCGGCCTCGGGCTGCGGTTCCGTGGCGCCCTTGGGGAAGCTGAGCAGCGACTGGAAGACGTTGTTGAACAACAGCCAGGAGCCGGGGTCGTAGCCGGACGCCGGGTCGGTGGCCAGGACGTCGTCGGACATCCCCACCACCACGTTGGAGCCTTCTCCCGCGGAGTCCCCGGTCTCCGTGCCGCAGCCGGTCAGCAGGCCGGAGGCGAGCCCCGCCACGATCGGCAGGACCGGCCACTGGTTGCGTATGTTCACGTGTGTGCCTTGTCGTCGGTTCTCGAGAACGCCCGGAGCATGTCCCTGGCTCCGGGGCACGGCTCCCCGGGGGCCGCGGTCACAGGCCCCGGGGTTCCAGCGGGTACGTCAGCCGCTCACGCCCCGGCCGAGCTCCCACAACTGGAGCGTCGACGCGGAGTTGAGCGCGTAGGCGGTACCCGTGATGTCGTCGCGCGCGGCGACGTACTGCTTGCCCTGCCACAGCGGCAGCACCGGCACGTCGGAGGCGACGATGTCCTGAATGTCCGTCAGGCTGGTGGAGGCGGACAACCGGTCCGCCTCGCGGCGGGACTCCGGGATCAGGGTGTTGCGGATCTGGCTGTTGTCGTACGGCGAACCAAGGGTGTTGTCCCTGTCGAGGAACGGCGCGAGGAAGTTGTCGGCGTCCGGGAAGTCGGGGAACCAGCCCATACCGTAGACGTCGTACTCACCCTTCTTCTCGGCCGGGCGGAACGTGTCCCACGGCGTTCCCTTGATACCTACGTCGAACAGGCCGCTGGAGTTCAGCTGGTCGCGCAGGACCTCGAACTCCTTCTTCGTGGCCGGACCGTAGTGGTCGGTCGTGTAGTGCAGCGTCAGCTTCACCGGGGTGGTGATGTTCGCCTGGTTCAGCAGGGAACGGGCCTTGGTCACGTTCGCGTC
Organism: Streptomyces sp. NPDC056948; assembly: GCF_042674225.1. Lineage (NCBI taxonomy): Bacteria > Bacillati > Actinomycetota > Actinomycetes > Kitasatosporales > Streptomycetaceae > Streptomyces > Streptomyces sp. NPDC056948. The sequence goes on along the minus strand of NZ_JBHUQX010000221.1, from coordinate 13,086 downwards.
GCCGTACTTGTTGAAGAACGAGTTGGAGTGGCCCGTGACGCTGGCCGGGACCAGCGAGTACAGCGGCTCGGCCTGGGAGCCGTAGACCTTGGAGACCAGCTCGCTGCGGTTGACGACCTGGGCCATCGCCTGGCGCACGGCCTTGGACTCGACGGTCGGGGCGTCGGTGTTGAAGCCCAGGTAGCGGATCTCGAGGCCGGGCATCTCGACGAGGTCGATGCCGGTGTCCGTGTCGCCGGAGAGCTTGCGGATCTGGTCCGGCGCCATGGTGCGGGTCATCAGGTCGATGTCGCCCTTGTCGATCGCCTCGCCCATGGCGTCGGCGTCCTTGAAGGAGAGCATGTCGATCTTGTCGTTGTTCACCTTGAGGCTCCCCTTGTAGTCGGGGTTCCGGGTGAACTCGGCCCTGACCAGCTCGTCGTTCTCGACGTCGGCCTTGAGGGTGTACGGGCCGGAGCCCTGGAGGTCGAAGCCGTCGCGCAGCTTGTTCTTCGGGTACTCGTCGGGGTCGACGATGCCGGCGACGGGGGTCGACAGCTTGTACGGGAAGGTGGCGTCGGCGTTCTTCAGGTGGAAGATGACGTCGCGGTCGCCCTGCGTCTCGACGGTGTCGATGGTGGACAGCAGCGCGAACACGCCGCTGTCGGCCTTGAGGGAGCGGGCGCGGTCGATGGAGTACTTCACGTCGGACGCGGTGACGGGGTCGCCGTTCGCGAACTTCAGGCCGTCGCGCAGGGTGCAGGCGTAGCGCTCGTTGCCGGTGTCGGTGAAGCCGCATCTCTCGGCCGCCTCAGGCACCGGGTCGCCCTCGCCGCGCGGCTGGATCATCAGGGTCTGCACGGTCTGGCGCAGGATGTTCCAGGTGCCGACGTCGTAGGCGTACGCCGGGTCGAGGGGTGCGGGGGCGTCCTTCGAGGCGGTGAACCGGTCCGTGGTGCCGACGACGATCGCGCCGCCGTCGTCGCTCCCGCTGTCGGGCCCGCCGCAGGCGGCGAGCACCGGCGCGAGCAGGCCGATCACGGCCGGCAGCACCAAAGTCTTGCGGTTCATGCTCGAGTTTCTCCAGAGCTGTCGACTCCGTGTATCCGGCATGCAGGGGTGGCGCAGCGGATCACGGGGGTGGGGCGATGTTCTCGCAACGAGATTAGTCCGGGCCGGCAGGAAGGTTCGCAGCGACCGGAGTTGAGCACTCATCACGCTACGGAACCGGGCGTGGACGCACCGAAAACCCGATGGCGGAAGCTTTGGTACAGCGTTCCACCAATCGGGACACAAGGGCACGTCAGCGGCCCCCCACGGCACACGCCGGATCCGCTGTCGACCCCCGGCGGCGTGGGGAACGTCACATCGCAAACGGGTTCCGGAGTACGGTAATTCGACCGCCCGGAGATCGCCCGGAGAGGGTCGAATTCATCTACGAAATTGCCCTCTTAACTCCGCTGCACGCTGGGTGAACAGCTAGAGCATTTCCGTCATCAGCCCGTGCAGAAATGTCAGGTCGACCTCTTCGAGGGAGGTGACGACCGTACGGCGGAGGGCCGGGGCGATGGGAGCCACGGAGGGCACCGCCACGACCTGGCAGCCCGCGGCCTCGGCGGCGGCGACGCCGGTCGCGGTGTCCTCGATGACGGCGCACCGGGCCGGGTCCGCGCCGAGTCCGGCGGCGGCCGCCAGATACGGGTCGGGGTGGGGCTTGGTGCGCGGCACCTCGTCACCGGCCACCGTCAGACGGAAGTGGTGCGCGCCCAGCGAGGTCAGCACCCGGTCGATGATGCGCCGGTGCGAGGCGGAGACCAGGGCCGTGGGGATCTCGTACTCGTACAGCTCGGCCAGCAGCCGGCCGGCGCCCGGCATCAGCGGCAGGGCGCGGTCGATGCGGTCCTCGAAGCCGTCATTGAGCAGCACGGTGAGCTCGTCGAGGGTGATGTCGGCGCCGGTGGCCTCGATCAGGAACCCCGCGCTGCGGGTCATGGGGCCGCCGACCACGACATGGCGCCAGGACTCGTCGAGCGTGTGGCCGAGGGAGGCGAAGACCTCGGCCTCGACGTCCCACCAGAAGCCCTCCGTGTCCACCAGGGTGCCGTCCATGTCGAGGAGCACCGCCTGCAGGGCGGAGCCTTCGGCCGTGCGGGTTCCGAGCGCGGGGACCGTACTGGTCATCCACGTACCTCCTTGAGGGACGTTCAGGCCGGCTCCCACGGGGGGAACCGGCCTGCGGTGGACCGACCAGTCTACGTCGTGCGCGGACGAAGCGCCTCTTTTGGCCCGTGTGCCTGGTGGGGCGGCTCAGCGGGCGTTGAAGTACTTCGCCTCCGGGTGGTGGATCACGATGGCGTCCGTGGACTGCTCGGGGTGGAGCTGGAACTCCTCGGACAGGTGGACGCCGATGCGCTCCGGCTGGAGCAGGTCGGCGATCTTGGCGCGGTCCTCCAGATTGGGGCAGGCGCCGTAGCCGAGGGAGAAGCGGGCGCCCCGGTACTTCAGCTCGAACATGCCCTGCATCTCGTCCGGGTCCTCGCCGGCGTAGCCGAGTTCGGAACGCACGCGCGCGTGCCAGTACTCGGCGAGCGCCTCGGCCAACTGCACGGACAGCCCGTGCAGTTCGAGGTAGTCGCGGTAGGCGTTGGCCTCGAACATCCGGGCGGTCTCCTCGCCGATGCGCGAGCCGACGGTGACGACCTGGAGGCCCACGACGTCCGTCTCGCCGGACTCCTCCGGGCGGAAGAAGTCGGCCAGGCACAGGCGGCGGCCCCGGCGCTGGCGCGGGAAGGTGAAGCGGGTGCGCTCGTTGCCCCGGTCGTCCAGGAGGATCAGGTCGTCGTCCTTGGAGACGCACGGGAAGTAGCCGTAGACCACGGCCGCCTCCAGCAGGTTCTCCGTCTGGAGCCTGTCCAGCAGGCCGCGCAGCCGGGGCCGGCCCTCGGTCTCGACGAGTTCCTCGTACGACGGGCCCTCGCCGGTGCGGTTCTGCTTCAGGCCCCACTGGCCCTTGAACAGGGCGCCCTCGTCGAGCCAGCTCGCGTACTCCTTGAGCTGGATGCCCTTGATCACGCGCGTGCCCCGGAAGGGCGGCTCGGGGACGGGGTTGTCGGTGGCGACGTCGGAGCGGACGTGCCCCTCCTCGGGGCGTTCCTCGACCACGGCCGCGGCGGTGGCCCGGACGCGGCGCTGCTTCAGCTCGGGCAGCTTCGCTCCCGGCACGCCCCGCTTGACGCCGATCAGGGCGTCCATCAGGCGCAGGCCCTCGAAGGCGTCGCGGGCGTAGCGGACCTCGCCCTGGTAGATCTCGTGCAGGTCCTGCTCGACGTAGGCCCGGGTGAGGGCGGCGCCGCCGAGGATGACCGGGAAGTTCGCCGCCAGTCCGCGCTGGTTCAGCTCCTCCAGGTTCTCCTTCATGATCACGGTGGACTTGACCAGGAGCCCGGACATGCCGATGACATCGGCCCGGTGCTCCTCGGCGGCGTCCAGGATCGCGGAGACCGGCTGCTTGATGCCGAGGTTGACGACGTTGTAGCCGTTGTTGGACAGGATGATGTCGACGAGGTTCTTGCCGATGTCGTGCACGTCGCCGCGGACGGTGGCCAGGACGATGGTGCCCTTGCCGGCCTCGTCGGTCTTCTCCATGTGCGGTTCGAGGTGGGCGACGGCCGTCTTCATCACCTCGGCGGACTGGAGGACGAACGGGAGCTGCATCTGGCCGGAGCCGAACAGCTCGCCGACGACCTTCATGCCGTCCAGCAGGGTCGCGTTGACGATGTCGAGGGCGGAGCGCTCCTGGAGGGCTTCGTCCAGGTCGGCCTCCAGGCCGTTGCGCTCGCCGTCGATGATGCGCCGCTTCAGGCGCTCGTCCAGCGGCAGGGCGGCCAGTTCCTCGGCCTTGCCGGCCTTGAGGGACTTGGCGGTGGCGCCCTCGAAAAGCTGCATGAGCTTCTGGAGCGGGTCGTAGCCCTCGGCACGGCGGTCGTGGATCAGGTCGAGGGCCGTGCGGACCTCTTCCTCGTTGAAGCGGGCGATCGGCAGGATCTTGCTGGCGTGCACGATCGCCGAGTCCAGGCCCGCCTTGACGCACTCGTCGAGGAAGACGGAGTTGAGCAGGATGCGGGCGGCCGGGTTGAGGCCGAAGGAGATGTTGGACAGGCCGAGGGTGGTCTGCACCTTCGGGTGGCGCCGCTTCAGCTCGCGGATGCCCTCGATGGTGGCGATGCCGTCCTTGCGGGACTCCTCCTGGCCGGTGCAGATGGTGAACGTCAGGCAGTCGACGAGGATGTCCTCCTCGTGGATGCCCCAGTTCCCGGTCAGGTCGTCGATGAGCCGTTCGGCGATCTCGACCTTCTTCTCGGCGGTGCGGGCCTGGCCCACTTCGTCGATGGTCAGCGCGATGAGGGCGGCGCCGTGCTCCTTGGCGAGCCGGGTGACCTTGGCGAAGCGGGACTCGGGGCCGTCGCCGTCCTCGTAGTTGACCGAGTTGATCACCGCGCGGCCGCCGAGCTTCTCCAGGCCGGCCTGGATGACGTCGATCTCGGTGGAGTCCAGCACGATCGGCAGGGTGGAGGCGGTGGCGAAGCGGCCGGCCAGCTCCTCCATGTCGGCGGCGCCGTCCCGGCCGACGTAGTCGACGCACAGGTCGAGCATGTGCGCGCCTTCGCGGATCTGCTCCCGGGCGATCTCCACGCAGTCGTCCCAGCGGGCGTCCAGCATCGCCTCGCGGAACTTCTTCGAGCCGTTGGCGTTGGTGCGCTCGCCGATGGCCAGGTAGGAGGTGTCCTGCCGGAACGGCACGCTCTGGTAGAGGGAGGCGGCGCCCGGCTCGGGCTGCGGGCTGCGCTCGGTCGGGGTGATGTCCCGGACGCGCTCCACCAACTGGCGCAGGTGCTCGGGGGTGGTGCCGCAGCAGCCGCCGACCAGGGACAGGCCGTAGTCCTGGACGAAGTTCTGCTGGGCGTCGGCCAGGCCCTCGGCGTCGAGCGGGAAGTGGGCGCCGTCCTTGGTCAGGATCGGCAGGCCCGCGTTCGGCATGCACAGCAGCGGGATGCGCGAGTGGCGCGTCAGATAGCGCAGGTGCTCGCTCATCTCGGCGGGGCCGGTGGAGCAGTTCAGGCCGATCATGTCGATGCCGAGGGGCTCCAGCGCGGTCAGCGCCGCGCCGATCTCGGAGCCGAGCAGCATGGTGCCGGTGGTCTCGAAGGCCATCGAGCAGAGCAGGGGCACGTCGACGCCGGTGGCCTCCATGGCCCGGCGGGCGCCCAGGATGGACGCCTTCGTCTGGAGCAGGTCCTGCGTGGTCTCCACGAGCAGCGCGTCGGCGCCGCCGGCGAGCATGCCCTCGGCATTGGCCTGGTAGCCGTCGCGGATGGTGGCGTACGCGACGTGGCCGAGCGTGGGCAGCTTGGTGCCGGGGCCGACGGAGCCGAGCACCCAGCGCGGCCGGCCGTCCCGGGCGGCGTACTCGTCGGCCACCTCGCGGGCGATCCGGGTGCCCGCCTCGGACAGCTCGTGCACGCGGTCGGAGATCTCGTACTCCGCCGCGGCCGTGTGGTTGGCGCCGAAGGTGTTGGTCTCGACGCAGTCCACGCCCACCGCGAAGTACGCGTCGTGGACGGATCGGACGATGTCCGGCCGCGTCAGGTTCAGGATCTCGTTGCAGCCCTCGAGATTCTCGAAGTCCTCGAGCGTGGGGTCCTGGTCCTGGAGCATGGTGCCCATGGCACCGTCGGCCACGACCACACGGGTGGCCAGGGCCTCTCGGAGGGCGGACACGCGGGTCCGGCTGTCAGCGGAAGGGGTCAGCGGCAACGAGGCCATGTAAGAGGGCTCCCTCGGATGCGACGGCTGTCGGCTTTGCGGCTTCCCGGACATCCGCTAGGCATCCGGGGAAGGGCGCACCGCGCCAGCGTAACCGGGAGTCGGCTTGGATGGGCAGCGCGTCCACGACGCGGACGCCGATGGCGGCGGGGCGGCCTTCGGGCGTCCGATGAACCGTCTGTCACGCAACAAATGGCGTCCGGCCATTAGCGAGAGGTCGGCATCGACCGGTAGTGTTCGACATTGCCGAACAAGGGCTGTGGTGCCGCTTGTCGGCGGTCGAAGGGGACGGAGGCAGTACGGCGATGGCACGGAACATCCAGTCGCTCGAACGGGCGGCCGCGATGCTGCGGCTGCTCGGGGGCGGCGAGCGACGGCTCGGCCTGTCGGACATCGCCTCGTCGCTGGGCCTGGCCAAAGGCACCGCCCACGGCATCCTGCGCACGCTGCAGCAGGAGGGCTTCGTGGAGCAGGACGACGCCTCCGGGCGCTATCAGCTGGGCGCGGAGCTGCTGCGCCTGGGCACCACCTACCTCGATGTGCACGAACTGCGGGCGCGCGCCCTGGTGTGGGCCGACGACCTGGCCCGTTCCAGCGGCGAGAGCGTCTACCTGGGCGTCCTGCACCAGCAGGGCGTGCTGATCGTGCACCACGTCTTCCGGCCCGACGACAGCCGGCAGGTCCTGGAGATCGGGGCCATGCAGCCGCTGCACTCCACGGCCCTGGGCAAGGTGCTGTCCGCCTACGACCCGGTGGCGCACAGCGAGGCCCTGGAGAACGACCGCAAGGCGTTCACCGACCGGACCGTGTGCGACCCGGAGGACTTCGAGCACCTCCTCGACGTCACCCGCGCGCGTGGTTACGCGGCGGACGTCGAGGAGACCTGGGAGGGCGTCGCCTCCCTCGCCGCACCCATCCACGACCGGCGGCGCATGCCCGTGGGCTCGGTGGGCATCACCGGCGCCGTGGAGCGGCTGTGCCGGTCCGACGAGGAGGGCGCGGTGCGGCCGGAGCTGATCGCGGCCGTCCGGGACTGTGCCCGCGCGGTGTCGCGGGATCTGGGCGCCGGGCGGTTCTGACGGCACACAGCGGGACCGGGGCGTCGTGCGGCGTTCCGGTCTTCGGCATGTCCGCGGTCACGGGCATCGGAGATCCACAGGACGGGCAGCGATCAGTAACGATCGTGTTTTCGACAACGGAGCTCTTGACGTGCTCGTAACCCCGAAGCAAGACTCCCGTCCATCGGTCGACATTGTCGAACAGCTACCGGCAATACGCGTTAGAGTGGGACAACGCCAGGCCGGTATCGAACTTCCCCCCTGGACGAAGGACAAAGGAGTCGCGGGTGTCCAGCTCCGACATCTTCATCGGCGAGACCATCGGTACCGCCATACTCATCCTCCTCGGCGGCGGAGTCTGCGCCGCCGTCACACTGAAGGCTTCCAAGGCCCGTAACGCCGGCTGGCTCGCCATCACCTTCGGGTGGGGCTTCGCGGTGCTCACGGCGGTCTACACCACGGCGCCGCTCTCCGGCGCCCATCTGAACCCGGCCGTGACGCTGGGCATCGCCATCAAGGACGGCGACTGGAAGAACGTCCCGGTCTACTGGGCCGGACAGATCCTCGGCGCCATGATCGGCGCGGCCCTGGTCTGGATCGCCTACTACGGCCAGTTCCACGCCCACCTCACCGACCGCGAGATCGTCGGCGGTCCGGGTGCGCAGGACACCGCGGCCAAGGCCGTCGAGGCTCAGGAGAAGGGCGCCGGCCCCGTGCTTGGCGTCTTCTCCACCGGCCCCGAGGTCCGGGTCGCCTGGCAGAACGTGGCCACGGAGATCATCGGCACGGCCGTGCTGGTGCTCGCCGTGCTCACCCAGGGCCTGAACGACGAGGGCAACGGCCTGGGCACCCTGGGTGCCCTGATCACCGCGCTCGTGGTGGTCTCCATCGGTCTGTCGCTCGGCGGCCCGACGGGGTACGCGATCAACCCGGCCCGTGACCTCGGACCGCGTATCGTGCACGCCCTGCTGCCGCTGCCCAACAAGGGCGGCTCCGACTGGGGCTACGCCTGGATCCCGGTGGCCGGTCCGCTCATCGGCGGGGCCATCGCCGCAGGCATCTACAACGTCGCATTCGCTTAGGAGCAAGTGGTTCTCGCGCAGGAGCGGCAGTCTTTCCCGCTCCTCGCGAAACTCTCAGCACGCGCCGTACGTAAAGCCCCATAAACACGGAACTTCCAGGAGCACACAGTGACCGACGCGCACACCGCCGGCCCCTTCATCGCCGCCATCGACCAAGGCACGACCTCCTCCCGCTGCATCGTCTTCGACCGCGACGGCCGGATCGTGTCCGTCGACCAGAAGGAGCACGAGCAGATCTTCCCGAAGCCGGGCTGGGTCGAGCACAACGCCACCGAGATCTGGACGAACGTCCAGGAGGTCGTCGCCGGGGCCATCGCGAAGGCCGGCATCACCCGCGACGACATCAAGGCCATCGGCATCACCAACCAGCGCGAGACGACCGTGCTGTGGGACAAGAACACCGGTGAGCCCGTCCACAACGCCATCGTCTGGCAGGACACCCGCACCGACGGCCTCTGTCGCGAGCTCGGCCGCAACGTCGGCCAGGACCGCTTCCGCCGCGAGACGGGCCTCCCCCTCGCCTCCTACTTCGCCGGCCCCAAGGCCCGCTGGCTGCTCGAGAACGTCGACGGCGTGCAGGAGCGCGCCGAGGCGGGCGACATCCTCTTCGGCACCATGGACACCTGGGTCATCTGGAACCTGACCGGCGGTGTCAACGGCGGCAAGCACGTCACGGACGTCACCAACGCCTCCCGCACGATGCTCATGAACCTGCACACCATGCAGTGGGACGACAAGATCTGCGAGTCCATCGGCGTCCCGAAGCAGGTCCTGCCCGAGATCCGCTCCTCCGCCGAGGTCTACGGCGAGATCACCGGCGGCAAGCTGGGCGACCTGCTCGGCGGCATCCCGGTCGCCTCCGCGCTCGGCGACCAGCAGGCGGCCCTGTTCGGCCAGACCTGCTTCTCCGAGGGCGAGACCAAGTCGACGTACGGCACCGGCACCTTTATGGTGATGAACACCGGTGACAAGATCATCAACTCGTACAGCGGCCTGCTGACCACGGTCGGCTACAAGATCGGCGAGCAGGACACGGTCTACGCCCTGGAAGGCTCGATCGCCGTCACCGGCTCGCTGGTGCAGTGGATGCGCGACCAGATGGGCCTGATCTCCACCGCCGCCGAGATCGAGACCCTCGCCCTGTCGGTCGAGGACAACGGCGGCGCCTACTTCGTGCCGGCCTTCTCCGGCCTGTTCGCCCCGTACTGGCGCTCCGACGCCCGCGGTGTGATCGCCGGTCTGACCCGGTACGTCACCAAGGCGCACCTCGCGCGCGCCGTCCTGGAGGCCACCGCCTGGCAGACCCGGGAGATCGCCGACGCCATGACGAAGGACTCCGGCGTCGAGCTGACCGCCCTGAAGGTCGACGGCGGCATGACCAGCAACAACCTGCTGATGCAGACGCTCTCGGACTTCCTGGACGCCCCCGTGGTGCGCCCGATGGTCGCCGAGACCACCTGCCTCGGCGCCGCCTACGCCGCCGGCCTCGCCGTCGGCTTCTGGAACAGCACCGACGACCTGCGCGCCAACTGGCGTCGGGCCGCCGAGTGGACCCCCCGCATGGACGCGGAGATCCGCGACCGTGAGTACAAGAGCTGGCTCAAGGCCGTCGAGCGGACCATGGGCTGGCTCGAGGACGAGGAGTAAGAAACAGCATGACCACTCAGTCCACCCTGCAGTCCGTGCCTGCCCTGGGGACGCACCCGGCCTCCGGCTCGAACCCGAGCCGAGCCGAGACCAGGGAGCAGCTCGCCAAGGCGTCGTACGACCTTCTCGTGATCGGCGGCGGCATCCTGGGCATCTCCACCGCCTGGCACGCCGCGCAGTCCGGCCTCAGGGTGGCTCTGGTCGACGCCGGCGACTTCGCCGGTGCCACGTCCTCCGCCTCCTCCAAGCTGCTCCACGGCGGTCTGCGCTACCTGCAGACCGGCGCGGTGAAGCTGGTGGCGGAGAACCACTTCGAGCGCCGTGCGGTCTCCCGCCAGGTGGCCCCCCACCTGGCGAACCCGCTCACGTTCTACCTGCCCGTGTACAAGGGCGGGCCGCACGGCGCGGCGAAGCTCGGGGCGGGCGTCTTCGCCTACTCCGCGCTGTCGGCCTTCGGTGACGGCGTCGGGCACCTGCTCTCGCCGGCCAAGGCCGCGCAGGACGTGCCCGAGCTGCGCACCGACAACCTCAAGGCCGTGGCCGTGTACGGCGACGACCAGATGAACGACGCGCGCATGGCGCTGATGACGGTCCGCGCGGCCGTCGAGGCGGGCGCGGTGGTCCTCAACCACGCCGAGGTGACGGGCATGCGCTTCACGCAGGGCCGCGTCACGGGCGCCGAGCTGAAGGACCGCCTGTCCGGCGACGAGTTCGGCGTCAGCGCGCGGCTGGTGCTGAACGCCACCGGCCCGTGGGTCGACCACCTGCGGAAGATGGAGGACCCGAACGCGGCGCCGTCCATCCGCCTGTCGAAGGGCGCCCACCTGGTCCTGAAGCGCACCTCCCCCTGGAAGGCCGCGCTCGCCACGCCCATCGACAAGTACCGCATCACCTTCGCCCTCCCCTGGGAGGACATGCTGCTGCTGGGCACCACCGACGAGGAGTTCGAGGGCGACCCGGCGGATGTCTCGGTCACCGACAAGGACATATCCCAGATCCTCGACGAGGCCGCCTTCTCCGTCCGCGACCAGCAGCTGAGCCGCGACCTCATCACCTACTCCTTCGCGGGCCTGCGGGTGCTGCCGGGCGGCCCCGGCGACACCTCCAAGGCCAAGCGGGAGACGGTCGTCACCGAGGGCCGGGGCGGAATGCTGTCCGTCGCGGGCGGCAAGTGGACCACCTTCCGGCACATCGGCCGTACGGTCATGCAGAAGCTGGAGTCGCTGCCGGGCCACCCCCTGGGCGACGACTTCGAGCCGATCAGCTCGCTGCCGAAGAAGCTGCCGCTGCCCGGCATCGCCAACCCGCGCGCGGTTGCCCACCGGCTGCTCACCGACCGCCCGGCGCCCGGCCCGCGCATGGGCGCCGACACCGCCAAGCACCTGGCCACGCACTACGGCTCGCTGGCGTTCGACATCGCCCGCATGGCCAACGACAGCCCGGAGCTCGCCGAGCGCGTGCACCCGGACGCCCCGGAGATCTGGGCGCAGGTCGCCTGGGCCCGGGACCACGAGTGGGCCGAGACGCAGGACGACGTGCTGCGCCGCCGGACGACGCTGACGATCCGCGGCCTGGCCACGGACGACGTCCGCGCCAAGGTCCAGGATCTGCTCGACAAGAAGTAGGCGCGATTTCTCGACCCGTACCCGAGGGGGCGGCTCCACGCCGACGGAGCCGCCCCCTCCGCGTGTCCGTCCCCGCATAATGACGTGATACGTCGGAGGTCTTAAGCGACAGGAGGCCGGCCATGGCAGTCACCGACGAGGCGATCGAGAAGATCAAGGGAATGATCGTCTCCGGCGCGCTGCGCCCGGGCGACCGGCTGCCCAAGGAGAGCGAGCTCGCCGCCGATCTCGGCCTGTCCCGCAACTCCCTGCGGGAGGCCGTGCGCGCGCTCTCCCTCATCCGGATCCTGGACGTCCGGCAGGGCGACGGCACGTATGTGACGAGCCTCGACCCGCAACTCCTGCTGGAGGCGATGAGCTTCGTCGTGGACTTCCACCGCGACGACACGGTCCTGGAGTTCCTCGCCGTACGCCGCATCCTGGAGCCGGCCGCGACGGCCATGGCGGCGCTGCGGATCAGCGAGCAGCAGCTCGACGCGCTCACGGCCCAGCTCGACAAGCTCGGCGACGCCCCGTCCGTGGAGGATCTCGTCGCCTGCGATCTGGAGTTCCACCGGGGCATCGTGCACAGCTCGGGCAACTCCGTGCTGTGCTCGCTGCTCGACGGGCTGTCCGGCCCCACCACCCGGGCGCGGATCTGGCGCGGCCTCACCCAGGAGGACGCCGTCGGCCGCACCCTGCGCGAGCACCGGGCGATCCTCGCGGCCCTGCGCGACCGGGACGCCGAGGCGGCGCGGTCGTGGGCGACCGTGCACATCGCGAGCGTGGAGCAGTGGCTGCGCTCCACGCTGTGACCGGAGCCTCACGGACAGCTCGGATGAATCCGGGGTGTTCAGGGGCGGATCGCGGGGCAGTGATGGGGTCACTCCCCCTGCGAGGGGGCTGCGGGCGCCCCCTTGGCACGCCGTAAGGTTGGGGCGTTCGTGAGGGTACGTCGGAAGGAGGCACTGGGTGATCGAGCTCGAGGGGGTTCCCGAGCTGGTCGACCCGGTCATGGTGGCCGCGTTCGAGGGCTGGAACGATGCCGGCGACGCCGCCTCCACCGCGGTCGCGCATCTGGACAGGGAATGGAAGGGCGAGGTGTTCGCGGCGCTGGACGCCGAGGACTACTACGACTTCCAGGTGAACCGCCCCACGGTGTTCATGGAAGCGGGCGTCCGTAAGATCACCTGGCCGACGACACGGCTGTCGGTGGTCCGGGTCGGCGGGGACAAGCCCCGCGATCTCGTCCTCGTCCGGGGCATCGAACCATCCATGCGGTGGCGCTCGTTCTGCAACGAACTGCTGGGCTTCGCGCACGAACTGGGCGTGGAGCTGGTGGTCGTCCTGGGCGCCCTGCTCGGCGACACCCCGCACACCCGTCCGGTTCCGATCAGCGGGACGACGTCCGACGCCGACCTGGCCCAGCGGATGGACCTGGAGGAGACCAAGTACGAGGGCCCCACGGGCATCGTGGGCGTCCTCCAGGAGGCGTGCACACACGCGGGCGTACCGGCCGTCTCGCTGTGGGCGGCGGTGCCGCACTATGTGTCGCAGCCGCCGAACCCGAAGGCCACGCTGGCTCTCCTGAACCGCCTGGAGGACCTGATCGACGTGCGCATCCCGCTGGGCGAGCTGCCCGAGGACGCGCGCGCCTGGCAGGTGGGCGTGGACCAGCTCGCCGCCGAGGACAGCGAGGTCGCCGAGTACGTCCAGTCGCTGGAGGAGGCCCGGGACACCGCCGAGCTGCCGGAGGCCTCGGGCGAGGCCATCGCGCGCGAGTTCGAGCGCTATCTGAGACGCCGGGACGGCGGCGGACCGACCGCCTCCGGCGGACACGCGACGGCGGACGGCAGCGACAGCACGTCGTATCTGCGGGACAGCCCCAGCGGC
>NZ_JBHUQX010000220.1:0-15442 GCF_042674225.1 Streptomyces sp. NPDC056948 | reverse complement strand
CCGGCAGGTGCCCACCCTTCCTCGTACCTGTGCAGACCGTGAGCCCCGAGGACCCGACCGGACCTACCGGTAGTTCACGAACTGCAGGGCGAAGTCGTAGTCCTTGCCCTTGAGCAGGGCGATGACGGCCTGCAGATCGTCACGGTTCTTGGAGCTGACCCGCAGCTCCTCGCCCTGCACCTGCGCCTTCACGCCCTTCGGGCCCTCGTCGCGGATGGTCTTCGCCACCTTCTTCGCGTTGTCCTGGGAGATGCCCTCCTTGATCGAAGCGAAGATCTTGTACTCCTTGCCGGAGAGCTGGGGCTCGCCCGCGTCCAGAGCCTTCAGCGAGATGCCGCGCTTGATCAGCTTGGACTGGAAGACGTCGAGGATCGCCTTCACCCGGTCCTCGGAGTTCGCCTCCATGAGGATCTGCTCACCGGACCACGAGATCGAGGCGCCCACGCCCTTGAAGTCGTAGCGCTGCGAGATCTCCTTGGCGGCCTGGTTGAGTGCGTTGTCGACCTCCTGCCGCTCGACCTTCGAGACGATGTCGAAACTGGAGTCGGCCATGTCCTGTGGCTCCTTGTATCGGGGTGCGTATCGTGCGTACCGGCGTACGTGGGCGGCCGCCGGTCCCGTTCAGGTCCCGGGCCGCATCCGGACAAGCCTAGCCACCCCCCGCCCCTCGGGCGCCGATCAATCGGGTGGCGAAGCACCCCTCCACATCAGGTATCGTTTACGTCGTTGCCACGGAGCGCCGCCGAAAAGCGGTTCGAAGGGCAGCTAACCCCGGCGGTGTGCCCGAGCGGCCAAAGGGAGCAGACTGTAAATCTGCCGGCTCAGCCTTCCCAGGTTCGAATCCTGGCGCCGCCACACGGGAACGAAGGGCCCGTGACCTGCGAATACAGCAGGTCACGGGCCCTTCGTCATGTGGTCGTGCGATCAGCTTGTCTCGTCTCACAGGAGCTGGGCGTACACGCGGAACTGCACGGCCGTACCGTGGCCAGCCCGCTCGGCGGCAAGGTCAGGCCCGACACGAAGCCAGCCATATGCGGGCACCGCAGAGCGACGAAGAACACATGAAGTCGTGACGATGGCTGCGGAGGGCCTGTGTTGCCCATGGGCCGTCAGCCGGCGGCGGCCTTCCGGAAGCCGAGCCCCAAGAAGACGGGAATGGTGCTCCACCACTTCTCGAAGTCGGTCCACTCGTCCCGCTTCCTGTTCCCCGCAGTGTCCGGGTGCTGAGGCGGCTCTCGCATGTCGTCCAGATGCATCCCGTGCCGGGCAAAGGACTTGATGTACCAGCTGACGGGTCGGTGGAAGTACCGGTGTCCACCGAAGTCCGGAAGGATGCGGATCTCGTGCTCCAGGTAGCCAGTGACTTTTCGGTAGCGCTCCTTGGTGACCGGATCCTCCACGCGCTCCCGCATGTAGAACGCCGGATGAGGCATGGAGGCGAGGAAGAGTCCTCCGGGGCGCAGGGCGACGATCACGTCCCGCAGCAGCCCGTCGAGATCCGCGATGCATTGCAGGGAGAACCTGGCGACCATGGCGTCGTATCCGGCGACCGCTCGGGCCGGCCCGAGGCCGCCCACCAGATCCGCGGTGTGGAAGGTGAGATTCGGATAGCGTGATCGGGCCTGGGTGATCATCGACTCGCTCCCGTCGACTCCGGTGACCTCTGCGCCCTGGTCCGCCAGGGAGTGGGCGAGCCAGCCGTGACCGCAGCCGACGTCCAGCACGGACTTGCCGGACAACGGCCGTAGTCGTTCGTGGAAAAAGTCCGTCAGGTGATGGAAGCTGGACGTGGCGCGATGATCCGCGAGTTCGATGTAGCGGTCGGCGATCCGATCCCAGGTCGTGAGGTCCTGAGAGCCTGGGCCGTCGTACGTGGCGTCTTTCATGGATCCCCCCCTTCACCGTGCCCATCCTCATCCACATTGCTCATCTGGCGGTGCCGACATCGATCTGCCTCAGGGCGCGGTACTGAGCCCGCAGGTCGTGGTGGGTGAGCCAGCTCCTGGTGCTCTCGCGATAGCTGTAGCTGTGGTCGGTGACCGGGGCGCCCTGGACCAACAGGGTGAGGGTTTCGCTCTGGATCTCGGCTAGCCGGTGCACCTCCGAGGGGTGCATTGCGAGGACATCGCCAGGCCGCAGTGCCCGGGAGTCCAGCGGTTCCGGTGGGCACGCTGGCAGTTCTAGTCCGCGCAGGGAACGGTAACTGTCGTTGCGGTAACCGCCGTTCAGCACGACCGACACGAAGGGATAGCGGTGGTTGTGCGGCACCTGGGCGTAGCGCACACGCAGTTCCCCCGGCGGGCGGTACTGGTGCAGCCATACCCGTACGCGATGTTCCTCGTCGACAGTCAGGTCGGCGAGGTTCCACTTGAAGTGCGTGGGGGTCTCGTGCGATCGACGCTCCACCTCACCGTAACGGTCGGCTCCCCAGTCGAAGATATGCCGCAGGAGTGTGCCGCGGCGGCTGAACGTCGCGTGGAGCAGCTCCTCGAGCGTGGGTGAGGGGAACTCGCCGCCAGGCGAACCGGCGACGATGTCCCTGATCGAATCGTAGAGATTGTTCTCATCCATGACCGCCTGCCGTTCCCAGAGTTTTCAGGTGGGGCAGGCCCTGCTCGATCGTGTCGATCATGAAGGGTTCCAGTCCGAACGCGCGGAGTTCGGAGAACTCCAGCCAACGGTGGTCCTGGCTGGACTCGTCCAACTGCACCGAGCCTTCCAGATCGGTGACAACGTAGTTGAGCTGGATGTTGTGCAGGCTGAAGCCGTCCTTCTTGCTCATGAAGCGTGAGGAGCCCACGAGGGCCCGAACTGTGCCGCTGAGCCCGGACTCCTCCTTCAGCTCGCGCAGCACCGCGTCCTCCAGTTCCTCTCCGAAATCGATCTTTCCGCATGGCACGCCCCATGCGCCCGGCAGGAACTTTTCCCGCTCACTGCGTTGCAGGAGCAGAACACGGCCGTCGCGCACCGCGATCGCCGCCACGAGCACACTGAATCGCTGATCTGACACTTGTTAGCACCTTTCGATTGAGTGGCTGCTCGCCAATTCAGCTCAACGCGTCCCTGATGAATGCTTCTTCGAACTGATCGTTCCGTTGCCGCATGGCCGCGAGACCCGCCTCGTCCGCCTGCGTCATACCGCAGTGCCGGAGTGACCGCAGGAGCTGATCATCCGTCGTCTGGCGGTCGAACACGAGCTTCTTTCCGCACAGGTCGTAGACACGCTCGCCCTCCAGACGCTGAAGCATGTAGACGAGGGATTCGTTCGAGTAGCGCTGGGTTCCGGGAAAATGGGAACGGAGGCTGGTCTCCATGTTGTAGACCGAGACGTACACATCGCTGTCGAACATCTCCACGCGCATGACGGAGGAGGCGGCGGCGCTCAGCCCGATCTCCACCCGGACGCGGCTGCAGATTCCGTGGAGCGAGACAATGGACCGGAAAGTCTCCTCCCGTAGTCCGTCCTTGATCTGCTGAAGTGTTCTGCCCGCATACTTGGGGTTGCTCAAGCGGTCGGCTGCCCGGGCGGACAGGGCATCCTCGGACTGAGGGTCGATCATCACGACTTGAACCCTGGTGATGCGGTCTCCATTGCGTCTGATCCGAGGGGCAACATATTTCGCACTCGCTCCACGGAATGTGTAACTCCCGGACGCTTCCAGGGAGGCGGTCAGATCGGCGTTGAAACGGTTGCCTCGATATTCCTGGGTGGGTGCGTAGTCCTGCAGAGGGAGATAGCGAGTGTTGAGCTTCCTGAATTCAGCCAAAATGGCGTTCTGCTGAGCCTCCAGTTGGCCGGAGAGCTGAGTCTGCAGGAAGCGGTCGTGCTCCGCGTCGAGCAGCCAGCTGATGATGAGCGCGAAGACGGCGGAGCCGGCGATACCCGTGCCCAGCGCGCCGAGCTGCTGGGCCTTGGACGTCTCGTGGTCGAAGCTGACCAGTCCGACGGAGAGCAGCAGGCTCAACAGGATGACGACCAAGAAGGCGTATCGCCGCAGTCTGAGCCGGTCGGTGAACCGATCGCCGCCATTTCCCCCCGATGCAGCAGTCACCGATCCTCCAAGGCCTCGGTCGAATACAGGAGCCCGCTGGTCACTCCCGGTGCCGATAGGTCGAGCCCGGTCCGCGTCGGCGACCCCCCCCATGCTGCTGCGGACGTTTCACGGAGGGGAGAGGTTGGTCAGGCTTTTACCGGGAACGGCCGAAAACCGACTCCGTGCGCACCGCGAATGATCCGGGGACCGATGCCCACGCCAGATCTTGATCATTCGGGATTGCTCTGCCTTGGGCGCTCTCCTGCCAGCTCCCAGTGCTGCTGCGACCCGGGCTTCCCTTCAGGGGACGCGAGTTACGGTGCTGCAGTCTGCCGACGGCCGGGATGCGCAGGGCCAGCACCGGCGCAGCGGGTGCCGAGCGTCGTCAAGGGTGAGGCATCAGAGACCCGAAGAAAACAAGAAAGGCAAGGAATCTCTCCTTGCCACTCTCAATTTATAGCAGCAGGGGGGCCTTGCGGCAAGGCCCCCCTAGTCCCGCAGAATCACCGGCCGAAGTCGAAATCGCGGAGAATTGGGGGATGAAATGTTCGACGTGATTCTGGTCGGCGGTGGACCGACCGGCATGATGCTGGCCGCCGAGCTGCGCCTGCACGGCGTGCACGTGGTCGTGCTGGAGAGGCTGGCGGAGCCGACCGGGCAGTCCCGCGCGCTCGGTCTCCATGTGCGCAGCATCGAGCTGATGGACCAGCGCGGTCTGCTGGAGCGCTTCCTCCCGCTCGGCCGGAAGCACGTGACCGGCGGGTTCTTCGCCGGCATCGGCACGTCGTGGCCCGACCGGCTGGACACCGCGCATTCGTACGTGCTCGGCATCCCGCAGAGCGTCACCGAGCGCCTGCTGACCGAGCGCGCCATCGAGATCGGCGCCGATATCCGGCGCGGCCGCGAGCTGGTCGGGCTGAGTCAGGACGACGCCAGTGTGACCGCCGAACTGGCCGACGGCACCCTGCTGCGCTCGCGCTACCTCGTCGGCTGCGACGGCGGCCGCAGCACCGTGCGCAGGCTGCTCGGCGTGGACTTCCCCGGAGAGCCCGCCCGGCGCGAGACGCTGCTGGGCGAGATGGAGCTGGCCATGCCGCCGGAGGAGCTGGCGGCCGCGGTGGCCGAAGTCCGCAGGACCCAGTGGCGGTTCGGCGCCATGCCCCTCGAAGGCGGGGCGTACCGCGTCATCGTGCCGGCCGAGGGGGTGGCCGAGGACCGCACGGTTCCGCCGACCCTGGAAGAGTTCAAAGAGCGGCTGCGGCACTTCGCCGGCACCGACTTCGGCGTGCACTCGCCGCGTTGGCTGTCCCGGTTCGGCGACGCCACGCGGCTGGCCGAGCGCTACCGCGTCGGCCGGGTGCTGCTGGCCGGCGACGCCGCGCACATCCACCCGCCGACCGGCGGGCAGGGGCTCAACCTCGGGATCCAGGACGCGTTCAACCTCGGTTGGAAACTGGCCGCCGAGGTGCGCGGCTGGGCACCGGAGGGGCTGCTGGACAGCTACCAGACCGAACGGCACCCGGTGGCCGCGAACGTGCTGGACAACACCCGTGCGCAGATGGAGCTGTTGCTCTCCGAGCCGGGGCCCCGGGCCGTGCGCCGGCTGGTCGAGGAACTGATGGACTTCGAGGAGGTGAACCGGTACCTGATCGAGAAGATCACCGCCATCGCGGTCCGCTACGACTTCGGCGAGGGCCATGAACTCCTCGGCCGGCGGCTGCGGGACGTGACGCTGAAGCGGGGTCGCCTCTACGAGCTCCTGCGCGGCGGCCGCGGCCTGCTGCTCGACCAGACCGGCCGGCTGTCGGTGGCGGGCTGGGCGGATCGGGTCGACCACGTCGTCGACGTCAGTGAGGAACTGGACGCGCCCGCGGTACTGCTGCGACCGGACGGCCACGTGGCCTGGGTCGGCGCGGACCAGCAGGAGCTGCTCGCCCGACTGCCGAGGTGGTTCGGCGCGGCAGCCAGCCAGCCGGCTGAGGCGGGGGCGTCCTGAGCGACCTGACACCGGCGGCGGCCCACCCGGTCGTACGGCAACCCGCCGAGCGCGCCCCGCGTGCCCCCACCACGCCGCCGCCTACTCGCTCCCGTGGGCCAGCTCGATGTCATGGTCGTCCACGCCGGTGCCCGAGACCGACACCGACGCCGCCCGCGGCGGATGCCCGGTCGCGATGACCGTGTACGCGCCGGTGTCCAGGTCGGGGAAGGCGTACGCCCCGTCGAGGCCGGTCCGGGTCGTGGCGACGACGTTGCCCGCCGCGTCCACCAGCGTCACCCGCGCGTCGCTCAACGGCGCGCCCCCTCCGCGCACCGTGCCCCGCACCTGCGCGCCGGGCCGCAGCTCGAGCTCGACCCGCGTGGTCCCGGCCCCGCCGATCTCGACGATCTGGGCCAGCGGCCGGTGCTTGGGGGAGTTGACCGCGAGGGTCACCGGGCCCGGCACCAGGTCGGTGACGGTGAACTCGCCCAGTACATCCGTCCGTCCGGTGGCCAGTACGTCCCCGCGCACGTCCGTCACGATGACCACGGCCTCGGCGACCGGCGTCCCGCTGTCCGCCGACCGCACCACACCGGCGAGCCCGCTGGTGCCGCTCAGCAGCACGTCGTACGCCACCGGCTCACCGGCCACGACGATCGTGGAGGCTTGCGGCTGGTAGCCCTCCGACGAGGCGATCAGGACGTAGGAACCGGCGTCGGGAACGTCCACGCCGTACGACCCGTCGCCCCGCGAGACCGACCGCCCGAGCTGCTTGCCGCCGAGCGAGATCAACGTCACCGCGGCCCCGCCCACCGGCACCCGCTCCGCACCCAGGACACGCCCCTGCACGGGAATCCCGGCGGCCCTGCCACCGGCGGACCCGACCGCCTCGACCGCCTCGACCTCCGCGACAACCGCCTCGACCTCCGCGACAACCGCCTCGACCTCCGCGACAACCGGCTCACCCGACTCGACGGCCGGTTCACCCGAAGCCACCCCCTCGAGCCCCACCCCCTCGACCCCCGACTCCTCGCCGCCCGACTCCTCGCCACCCGGCGCCCCCACCCGCTGCCGCGGAATGAACGACGCGACCACGAAGGCGAGCAGCGCGGCCCCGGCCCCGATGGCCAGGACGACCTTGAACCCGTTCTGGGACGGCAGGGCGGTCTGCCCGAAGGGCGTCGTCATCTGGGCCAGGATCACCCCGGCCACCGCGCTGGCCGTCGACGTACCGATGGACCGCATCAGCGTGTTGAGGCTGTTCGCCGCACCCGTCTCGGAGGCCGGTACGGCGCTCATGATGAGCGCGGGCATCGAACCGTAGGTGAAGCCGATACCGGCACCGATGACGCAGGTGACGAGCACGAAGTGCCAGAGCTCGGACATCAGCGCGATGTTCAGCCCGTACCCGGCGGCCACGATGAGGGCGCCGACCATCAGGGTGATCTTCGGGCCCTTGGCCTTGGACAGGGCGGCGGATACCGGGGCCGTGGCCATCATGACCAGGCCGGACGGGGCCATCGTGAGGCCGGCGACGAGCAGTGACTCGCCCAGGCCGTAGCCGGTCGCCTCAGGCAACTGCAGGAGCTGCGGAATGACGAGGGACATCGCGAACATCGCGAACCCGACGGCGATCGAGGCGAGGTTGGTGACCAGCACCTGACGGCGTGCGGTGGTGCGCAGGTCGACCAGCGGCTCCTTGACGCGCAGCTCCCACCAGCCCCACACCAGCAGCACGACGACGGCAGCCGCGAACAGGCCGAGGGTGGTGCCGCTGCTCCAGCCCCAGTCGGCGCCCTTGGAGATCGCCAGCAGCAGGGACACCAGCCCCGCCGCCATGCCGATGCCGCCGACCAGGTCGAAGCGCCCGCCGGTGCGCACCTGCGACTCCGGGACGATGGCCGGCACCAGCACGAGGGCGACGGCGCCCAGTCCGGCCGAGGCCCAGAACAGGGCGTGCCAGTCGAAGTTGTCCGCGATCAGCGCGGCGGCAGGCAGCCCGAGGGCACCGCCGACGCCGAGGGAGGCGCTCATCAACGCCGTGGCGGAACCGAGCCGTTCGGCGGGCAGCTCGTCCCGCATGATGCTGATGCCGAGCGGGATCACGCCGGACGCGAGGCCCTGCAGTGCCCGTCCGACGATCATCGGGGCGAGCGCGTCGCTGAGCGCGGCGGTCACCGAGCCGGCCACCAGCATGACGAGGCTGATCAGGAGCATCCGGCGCTTGCCGTACATGTCGCCGAGCCGGCCCGTCATCGGGGTGGCGACGGCCGCGGCGAGCAGCGTGGCGGTGACAGCCCAGGCGGCGTCCGACGCCGAGGCGTTCAGCAGTCGGGGGAGCTCCGGGACGATCGGGATGACCAGGGTCTGCATCAGCGAGACCACGATCCCGCCGAAGGCCAGGACCGCGACGACGGCGTTGGCCCGTGGCGCTACGGGCTTCCCGTCGTCGGCGGGTCGGGGAAGGGCAGGGGACATGGCCGGGCCTCCGTAGGGGGCGTCAGGGACAGCGCGACCCGCCCAAGCTAAGTCAATTGATTGACTTAAGCAACCGGAATCCGGTGAGGGTGCGGTGAGTGAAGGGAGAAGAGGCGGAAGCAGGGGACAGGCATACTCGCCCCGCACACGCGGCACACTGGCCCCATGTCCTCCCGCCGCAGAACCTGCCCCGAGTGCCGCCGCGAGATCGCCGTCGTCGCCGGGCGGTTCGCGCGCCACGACCCGCCCGGCGCCCGGGAACACGGCGAACTCACCTCGTGCCCGGGCTCCCGCCGGCAGGCCCGCCCCGGCGCGGAGCAGCCGGCCCTGGACGGCTACGCGGTGCCGGACTTCCCCGGCCAACTGCCCCTGTTCTAGGCCGTATCCACAGAGTCCCGCCTGCGCCGCGACGCCTGGCACGCTCACCGGGCGGACGAGGGGACTTTGCGGACACGGCCCAGGCGCTCTCCAGAAGTTCCCCGCCGACCGGCGGAGGAGGCCCGGCCGTGAACCGCCGGGCCCGGCCCCTCAGTTCCCCGCCACCGACTTCACCGCCACGGACACCGGCGCCGGTCCGCTGATCAGCTCCAGGGTGAGTCCGGCCGTCGCGGCGGTGTCCACCAACTCCGCCAGTACGGCGGCCACGTCGTCACGCGGAATCGGCCCGCGGCCCGTGCGCGCCTCCAGGCGGACGAGACCGGTGCCGGCGTCGTCGGTGAGCTGACCGGGCCGCAGGATCGTCCAGTCCAGGGCCTTGAGGCCGCGCACGTACGCGTCCGCCTCGCCCTTGGCGCGCTGGTACACGTCGAAGATCTCGTCGCCCTCGTGCTGCGGGTCGGCGCCCATGGACGACACGACCACGAGGCGCCGTACGCCCGCCTTCACCGCCGCGTCCGCGAAGAGGACCGCCGCGGCCTTGTCCACCGTGTCCTTGCGGGCCGCCCCGCTGCCCGGGCCCGCGCCCGCCGCGAAGACCGCCGCGTCGGCACCCCGCAGCCGGTCCGCGACCTCGTCCACGGACGCCGACTCCAGGTCGAGCACGACCGGTTCGGCACCGGCCTCCCGCAGATCGTCGGCCTGTTCGGCCTTACGGATGATCCCCGCTACCTCGTCCCCGCGCGCGGCGAGCAACCGCTCCAGCCGCAACGCGATCTGACCATGACCACCAGCGATGACAATGCGCATGCCTTCGACCGTACGCCCGGACGCCCCCGTCCGCCGCACGACTTCGGCCACGCCCCTACCGCCTCAGGCTCTACGGCCGGGCCCCGGCCGTACGACACCTCGCCCCGCCCCCACCGCCCCACGCCCCGCGACAGGGCCCGGCTCCACGACAGGGCCCCGCCCCTACGACACCTCGCCCCGCCCCTGCCGCGGCAGCCCCAGTTCCGCCGAAGCCGCCGAATCGCAGTACTCCCGGACCGCGCTGGTCCGCGCCACCACGCGCCCCCGGTGCACCACCACCCGGCTGTACGCCAGCGAGAGCGCCCCCGCCAGCCGGTCCCCGCGCACCGCGAGCAGTTCGGCCGGGAAGCCCGCCTCCACGCGCACCTCGGGCAGCCCCAGCACCGCCCGCGCCGACCCGCTCACCGAGTCGTACGCCTCCTCGGGCGCCAGCCCGTAGCGCGAGGCCAGCAGGAACGCCGCCTCCAAGGGGTCGCCGCGCCCCACGGGGTTCGACATGTCCCGCAGGGCCCCGCTCCCGGCGGCCACCCGCACCCCGGCCGCGCGCAGCAGCCGTACCGGAGCCGATCCCCGCCGGTCCACGCCACCGCAGCCGCCCTGCGGCAGGCACACCACCGCCACCCCGGCCGCCGCGAGCTGGTCGGCGGTCCGCGAGGCCACCTCGGTGGGCAGCCGTCCGAGGTCGCCGCACGGGCTCAGGGTCACGCCGGGACGCAGCCCGCCCGCCATCGCCGCGAGCCGGGCCAGCCGCGCCGGATCCCCGGCGTCCGTGTGCAGGTCGACGGGACAGCCGTGCTCGGAGGCCACCTCCAGGACCGCCTCCACGTACCCCGTCGGATCCGGGTCGAGGTCGGGCCGGCCGCCCACCACCGAGGCGCCCATCTTCACCGCGTCCCGCAGGACCGCCAGCCCGTCAGCCCCGGCCACTCCGGTCAGCACCCGCGGCATCGCCACCGTCGTCAGCTCGGCCAGCCCCCGCAGGGCACGCCGCGCCTGCAACACCGCCTCCAGCGCGCCCAGTCCCTGGACGTCCCCCACGCGCACGTGGGCCCGCAGCGCCGTCGCCCCGTGCCCGAGCTGGAGCAGCGCGGCCTCGGTCGCCCGGCGCTGCACGTCCTGCGGCTCGTACGGGACCGGCCCCTCGGCGTCGGCCGACAGGGCCGTGTCGGCGTGGGCGTGCGGTTCGGCCGGGGCCGGCAGGAGCAGATAGCCGCCGAGGTCCACTCGCGCCCCGCACGCGCGCGTGCCGCCCGCCGCCAGGCTGCCGGCCGTGCCGACCGCCTCGATGTGCCCGCCGCCCAGCCGTACGTCCACGGTCCGGCCGTCGGTGAGCCGCGCCCCGCACAGCAGCAGCGACGACAAGTCGGCCGGACCCGGCGAGGACGACGGGGGCGGTGGCGGCTGCGGCTGGCTGTCGGGCATCGCGCTCCAGGGGCTCGGGCTTGCGCACGGGAGGACGCATGATCACGCAGAGTGAGTCGAGCCTAGGACGGCCTCCCGCCCATGGCGGGGAGGAGCGCAATAGTCGTACTGGTGTGGCCCGCTGTGCGGAAGGGAAGGCGCTTGCGAGGCTGCCGACAGGACGGTCGGAGAGCCCGTGGCGGGTACCCCGAAACGGATTTGGGTGAACGGCTGCCGACCGTGTAATGTCTTCATCGCTCGCCCCAATAGCTCAGTCGGCAGAGCGTCTCCATGGTAAGGAGAAGGTCAACGGTTCGATTCCGTTTTGGGGCTCTGGTGTGTGAGGTTCCCGCCGTGAGGCGGGGTCCGATCGCATCACAGCGGTGTAGCTCAGTCGGTAGAGCAAGCGGCTCATAATCGCTGTGTCACCGGTTCAAGTCCGGTCACCGCTACTGACAGTAGCCGATTGCGGGGTCGGTCCTTCGATCGGCTACTCTTTTATGCGTTGAACCGTCCCATCCGTTCGTCAAGGAGCACTCACGTGGCTGCCACCGACGTCCGCCCGAAGATCACGCTGGCCTGCGTGGAGTGCAAGGAGCGGAACTACATCACCAAGAAGAACCGGCGTAACAACCCGGACCGTCTTGAGATGAAGAAGCACTGCCCGCGTTGCAATGCGCACACCGCGCACCGCGAAACGCGATAAAACAGGCTCGTACACGAGGCCGCTCCCGAGTGATCGGGGGCGGCCTCGCGTCGTTGAATGACCCCGTACCGGTCAGTAGAGCAACCAGGAGGTGCCGAGCCATGGCGCTCGACCAGTCCTTCGTGGGGCGGACGTACCCGCCCACCGCGCCCTACGAGGTGGGCCGGGAGAAGATCCGTGAGTTCGCCGAGGCGGTCGGGGACGCCAACCCGGCGTACACGGACGCGGAGGCGGCCAAGGAACTCGGCCACCCCGACGTGATCGCGCCGCCGACCTTCGTCTTCTCGATCACCTTCAAGGCCGCCGGCCAGGTCGTCCAGGACCCCCAGCTCGGCCTGGACTACAGCCGGGTGGTGCACGGCGACCAGAAGTTCGCCTACCGCCGCCCGGTCCGCGCCGGCGACCGGCTCACGGTCACCTCGACCATCGAGGCCGTCAAGTCCCTCGCGGGCAACGACATCCTGGACATCCGCGGCGAGGTCCACGACGAGGCCGGCGAGCACGTCGTGACCGCCTGGACCAAGCTCGTGGCCCGCGCGGCCGAGGAGGCGTGAGCGATCCCATGACGGCGAAGATCTCCTACTCAGACGTCGAGGTCGGCACCGAACTGCCCGCGCGGACCTTCCCCGTGACCCGCGCGAACCTCGTCCAGTACGCGGGCGCCTCCGGCGACTTCAACCCGATCCACTGGAACGAGAAGTTCGCCAAGGAGGTCGGCCTGCCGGACGTCATCGCGCACGGCATGTTCACCATGGCCGAGGCGATCCGTGTGGTCACCGACTGGGCCGGCGACCCGGGCGCGGTCGTCGAGTACGGCGTCCGCTTCACCAAGCCGGTCGTCGTCCCGAACGACGACGAGGGCGCCGTGATCGAGGTCGCCGGCAAGATCGCGGCCAAGCTCGACGACAACACCGTCCGCGTGGACCTGACGGCGACCAGCGCGGGACAGAAGGTGCTGGGCATGTCGCGGGCGGTCGTGCGGCTGGCCTGAGCCGACGAAGACGAGTGACGGGTAAGGGGCGCTCTCCATTGCGGGGCGCCCCTTACGTGCATGGGACGTCGGCGCCGCCCCCTTGACGTAGTTAGTGATTGAGTACTAACTTATGTCCATGGCCAGGATGAGTGCGGAGGAGAGGCGCGAGAGCGTCATCCGCGCGGCGACGATCGAGTTCGCCCGCGGCGGCTACCACGGCACGTCGACCGAGGCGATCGCCCGGCGGGTCGGCGTCTCGCAGCCGTATCTCTTCCGGCTCTTCCCCGGCAAGAAAGCGATCTTCCTGGCGGCGGCGCGGCGGTGCGTGGAGGACACGATCCGCACCTTCGCGGAGGCCTCCGAAGGGCTCGAGGGCGAAGAGGCCCTGCACGCCATGGGCAACGCGTACACCAAGGTCATCGCTGAGCGGCCCGAGCGGCTCATGATGCAGCTGCAGATGTACGTCGCCGTGAAGGCCGCCGAGGAAGAGGGCGACCACGAATTCGGCGAGTCGGTGCGCGACGGCTGGATGCGGCTGTGGGACACCGTCCACGTGCCGCTGGGCGCCGACGTCAACGAGACGACGACCTTCATGGCCTACGGGATGCTCGTCAACTGCCTGGCGGCCATGGGCTTTCCTCCCGAGCATCGCGTCTGGGAGGGGCTGTACCCGTCGGCGCGGCTCAAGGGCCGACTGGAGATCTGACAAGGGAAGGCGAGAGTGCTGCGCTTTTTCATGACCTCGAAAGTTAGTAATCAATAACTAATCGATCAAGTGAATCACCCTTGGGGGAGCGATGTCACAGCAGACCGCACGCCGCGGGGGAGCCGCCTGGGCCCTCGTCATCACCAGCGTCGCCGGATTCATGGCGGCTCTCGACAACCTCGTCGTCACCACCGCCCTGCCCTCCATCCGCGAGGACCTCGGCGGAGGCCTGCACGACCTGGAATGGACCGTGAGCGCCTACACGCTCACCTTCGCCGTCCTGCTGATGTTCGGCGCGGCCCTCGGCGACCGCTTCGGCCGCCGCCGGCTCTTCATAGCGGGACTCGCCGTCTTCACCGGAGCCTCCGCCGCGGCGGCCATGGCACCCGGCATCGACTCCCTCATCGCCGCCCGCGCGGTCCAGGGCGCCGGCGCGGCCGTCATGATGCCGCTGACGCTCACCCTGCTGACCGCAGCCGTACCCGCGGCGAAGCGGGGCATGGCGTACGGCATCTGGGGGGCCGTCAACGGACTGGCCGTCGCCTCCGGGCCGCTGGTCGGCGGCACCCTCACCGAACACATCTCCTGGCAGTGGATCTTCTGGCTGAACGTCCCGCTGGGCCTGGCCCTGCTGCCGCTCGCCCGCCTCCGCCTCGCCGAGTCGCACGGCACCGGCTCCCCGCTCGACGTCCCCGGCACCCTGCTCGCCAGCGGCGGCCTCTTCGGCATCGTCTACGGCCTGGTCCGCGGCCCCGTCGACGGCTGGACCGGCTCGCTGGTCCTGACGGGCCTGTTCGCGGGCACCGCACTGCTCGTGGGCTTCGTCCTCTACAGCATGCGCGCCAAGAACCCCATGCTCCCGATGCGGCTCTTCCGCTCCCGGGCCTTCTCCGGCATCAACGCGGCAAGCCTGCTGATGTTCCTCGGCATGTTCGGCTCGATCTTCCTGCTCAGCCAGTACATGCAGGGCGTCCTCGGCTACTCGCCCACCGAGGCGGGCCTCAGGATGCTGCCCTGGACCGGTATGCCGATGCTGATCGCCCCGATCGCCGGCATCCTCGCCGACCGCATCGGCGGCCGCCCGGTCGTCGCCGCCGGCCTGTTCCTGCAGGCCCTGGGCCTCGGCTACATGTCGGTCGTGGCCACGGCGGACGCCTCCTACACCGCGCAGCTGCCCGCCCTGATCGTCAGCGGCATCGGCATGGCCCTGTACTTCGCCCCCGCCGCGCACCTGGTGATGTCCAGCGTCCGGCCCGAGGAACAGGGCGTCGCCTCCGGCGCGAACAACGCCCTGCGCGAGGTGGGCGGAGCGCTCGGCATCGCGGTCATGGCGTCGATCTTCGCGGCCCAGGGCGGCTACGAATCCGGCCAGACCTTCGTCGACGGCATGCGGCCGGCGCTGGTGACGGGCTCGGCGGTGGTCGGCCTCGCGGGCATCGCGGCCCTGCTGATCCCGACCCGGCGGCGCACCGAGCGACAGGCGGACCCGGCCGAACCGGCGCGCGTCCTGGAAACCGCTTCCCACTGACACCCAGAGATCCGACGACCCGAAGGAGGAACGGCCATGCCCACCCTTCCCTGGACCGTCCCGAACACCCCGCCCCACGACACCGAGGTGCACGTCTTCGCCTCCCGGTTCGAGACCCGCACCCTGTGGGGAGCGCTCAAGTTCCTCGCCGGGACCCCCGCCGTCTGGCGGCAGGTGCGCAGCAGCCCAGGCGCCTACGGGGCCACCCTGAAGGCGAAGCCCCTCAGGCGGACCTTCTGGACGCTCTCCGCCTGGGAGTCGAAGGCCGCGCTCGACGACTTCGTCCGCGCGGGCGCCCATGGGCCGGCAGCCCGGGGACTCGCCCCGCAGATGAGGGACGCGGCGTTCACCACATGGCAGGCGAAGAGCGACGAGCTCCCGCTCTCCTGGTCCGAGGCGTTGCGACGACTGAAATTAAAGCCACGCGCGCGTGCGGCCGAGTTTGTTAGTAAT
>NZ_JBHUQX010000219.1:0-15450 GCF_042674225.1 Streptomyces sp. NPDC056948 | reverse complement strand
GACCACCTTCACACGAGCTCTACTTGGTCACCGCGTCCAGCGCGTCCGCGATGCCCCAGCCGTAGAAACCGTTGCGGTTCTTGGAGCCCTCGCACACCGCGTCGATCTTGCCGTCGGCGTCGATGTCGTACGGGTCCGTGCACGACGTGGCGTCGGCCTCCGCGTACAGCAGAGCCTTCACCAGGGCCGGGGGAGCGTACGGGTGCGTCGACTTGATGAGGGCGGCGACGCCCGCGACGTGCGGGGACGCCATCGACGTACCGGCCATGTAGCCCCACTTGCCGCCCGGCAGCGTGCCCAGGATCAGCCCGCTCGTGGCCGGCGCCTCCGGCTTCTGGTAGGCCGTCGAGTCGCCGCCCGGGGCGGCGATGTCGGCGACGCCCAGCCCGTAGTTGGAGAAGGACGACTTGATGCCCTTCGCACCCGTCGAGGCGACCGTGACGACACCCGGGAGCTGGGTCGGGATGTCGAGGCACTCCGAGGGGTCGACGGTCCGGTCGCCCGGCGTGGTGTCGTTCGGGGACGAGGGGTCGGTGATCTCGTCGGCCGAGAGGTCGTAGTTCTCGTTTCCCGCCGCCGCGACGTTGACCGCGCCCTTCTTCTCCGCGTACCGGGAGGCCCGGCCGACCGCGTCCAGGAGCGCCTTCTGGTCCGGGTCGTCGCCGCAGTTGAAGTACCAGGGGTCGGTGTAATAGCTGTTGTTGGTGACGTCGACCCCGTGCTCGGCCGCCCACACGAAGCCGCACACCACGGCCTCCGTGTAGAAGAAGCCGTCCGGGTTGGACACCTTGATGCCGGAGACCTTCACCCCGGGCGCGACACCGGTCATGCCGACGCCGTTCTTGGCCGCGGCTATCTCACCCGCCACGTGGGTGCCGTGCGGGCTCTCCGAAGCACCGGGCCGCCAGGCGCCGTCCGCGGTGTCCGGCTTGCCCGACACGCAGTTGACCGACGCCTTGCGGTCGAAGTTGGGCGCGATGTCGGGCTGGGTGTCGTCGACGCCGGTGTCGATCACGGCGACCGTGACCTTCTCGCTGCCCAGCGACTTCTCGTGCGCCTTGTCCGCCTTGATGGCCGGCAGGTCCCACTGCTGGGGCTGGAGCGGGTCCTGCCCGGCGGGGGCCTCTGCCTTGGCGACCTCGGCCGCGCTCAGCGCCTTCGGCGTCCCCAGGTCGCCCGTCGTCGCCGTGGGCAGCGGCTTGGTCCGGGTGGCACCGGCCGACTGGACGCCGCGCACCTTGCGGACGGTCTTGGCGAAGTCGGGGTTCGAGGAGTGGACGACGATGACGCCTATCTGGTCGTACGACGTCACGATCGTGCCCCCGGCCTTGCCGACGGCCTCCTTCACATACGCCGAAGTGCCGTGCCCCGGCTTGACGTTGACCACGTAGCTGAGCGGGGTCGCGTCGGCCGAGACCGCCGCGGGGGCGTCGTCGGCGGCCGTGGCCGTGGTGTTCGGCAGGAACGCGAGGGCCGTGGCCATGGCCATCCCGGCCGGGATCGCGACGGCGCGGCGGTAGCGCGCGTGCGGCGCTGTCATGGTGTCTCCAGTATGTTCGCGGTACGAGCTGACGGAGCTGACGGTGCGTGAACTCTCAGGATGCACAAGTCACTTGACCGCGCGCAGCGCGTTGACGATGCCGTACCCGTAGAAGCCGTTGACGCGCTTGCCGCCCTCGCACACCGCGTCCTGGGTGCCGTCGCCGTCCTGGTCGTAGGACTCGGGGCAGGCGGTCCGGTCGGCCTGCGCCTTCAGCAGCGCCTGGAGCTGGGCCGGAGACGCCTTGGGGTGCTTGGACTTCAGCAGCGCGGCGACACCGGAGGCGTGCGGGGAGGCCATCGAGGTGCCCTGGAGGAAGCCCCACGTGCCGCCCGGCATGGTGGACAGGATGCGGCCGTTCTTCGAGGGCGTGTCGGGTATCTGGTAGCGCCCGTCACCGCCCGGCGCCGCGACGTCGACGACACCCTTGCCGTACGTCGAGAAGTACGACTTGACGCTGTTGACGCCGGTCGAGCTCACCGTGACGACGCCCGGGAGCTGGTTCGGCACGTCGAAGCACTCGTGCGGGTCGATGGTGCGCTCGACGGGGGTGGAGTCGTCCGGGCTGGAGTCGTCGACGATCGCGTCCGAGTCCAGGTCGTGGTTGGAGTTGCCCGCCGCGGCGACGTTCAGCGTGCCCTTCTTCTGGGCGTACAGCTGGGCCCTGTTGACCGCGTCGACGATGGCCCGCTGGTCCGGATCGTCCATGCAGTTGTACAGCCAGGGATCGACGTAGTAGCTGTTGTTCGTGATCTCGACGCCGTGGTCGGCGGCGAACACGAAGGCACACACGACGCTCTCCGGGTAGAAGAGGCCGTTGGCCCGGTCGGTGACGTTGATGCTGGAGACCTTCACACCGGGTGCGACGCCCGCCACGCCTGTGCCGTTGCGGGCGGCGGCTATCTCACCGGCGACATGCGTGCCGTGGTAGTCCTCGGGGGTGTACGGCCGCCAGGCGCCCTCGCTGGTGTCGGGCTTGCCGCCGGCGCAGTTGGCGGACTGCGAGGCGGAGAAGTTCGGGGCGAGGTCCGGGTGGGTGTCGTCGACGCCGGTGTCGATCACGGCGACGGTCACCTTGCGGCTGCCCGGGTTGATCTTCGCGGCCTTGTCGGCGCCGATCGCCCGCAGATCCCACTGGTCGGCCTCGAGGGGCTCGCTCTCGGGCGTCTTCGCCGAGGCGGCCTCGACCCGCTGGGCCTGGGCGTCGGTCAGATACTGCGCCGCGCCCTCCTCC
This sequence comes from Streptomyces sp. NPDC056948, assembly GCF_042674225.1. NCBI lineage: Bacteria > Bacillati > Actinomycetota > Actinomycetes > Kitasatosporales > Streptomycetaceae > Streptomyces > Streptomyces sp. NPDC056948. Next base: position 12,676 of record NZ_JBHUQX010000219.1, on the reverse strand, counting down.
TTGGTCCCCGCCGCGGTCAGCGGCGTGGTCCTGGTCGCACCCGCCGACCGGACGCCGCGCACCTTGCGTATGGACGTGGCGAAGTCGGCGTTCGAGGAGTGGACGACGATCACGCCGATCCGCTCGTACGTGGTCACGACCGAGCCGCCGGCCGCGCCGATCGCCTTCTTCACCGACGCGATCGTGCGACGGTCCACCTTGGTGTTGACGACGTACGCGAGCTTCGGCGCGTCGGCCGAGGGCGCGGCCGACTCCGCGCGCGGGGCCGCCGACGCGGCAGCCGGCAGAAAGCCCAGCGAGGCCGTCAGCGACAGCACGACGGGCACGGCGAGGGCGAGCCGGCGTCTGGAACGCAGATGAGACATGGGGTCTCCACATCCTCCGGAAACGAAACCGGCCCGAGGCACAGGTGGTGCTCGGGCAGGTACATGACGAGGTGGTGCAGGGCGAAGCTATCCCGCGCTCTCGCTGGCCAGCAACGTTTTGTCGAAACGACTTCGGAAAGAAGGCCGCGCAGTTGAACCGGTTCTCGCGTGCCGCCGTGACGTTGAGCAGGGAGCGCGAGGACACTCGCCTCCGTCCCCGTACCAACCGCTTCCGTCATTACGAGGAGACTCTCCGTGTCCACCGACGCACCGCCCCCGTCGAAAGAGCAACACAAACTCCCCTCACCCGAGGAGTTCGCGGAGGTGCACGAGAGCGCGGAGTTCGGTGAACTGCGCCGCTCCTACCGCTCCTTCGCCTTCCCGCTGACCGTCGCCTTCATCGCCTGGTACCTGCTGTACGTGCTGCTGTCGAACTACGCGGGCGGCTTCATGGGCACCAAGCTGTTCGGCAACATCAACGTCGCCCTCCTCCTCGGCGTCGCCCAGTTCATCACCACGTTCCTCATCGCCTGGTGGTACTCGCGGCACGCCGCCGCGAAGCTCGACCCCAAGGCCGAGGCCATCAAGTCCCGGATGGAGGGCGGCGCATGAGCACCGCACAGCAGACCCTGCTCGCCGCGAACGAGGCCAGCCAGCACCGGCCGCTGATCATCACCCTGTTCGCGCTGTTCGTCCTGGCCACGCTCGGCATCACCATCTGGGCCGGCCGCCAGACCAAGGACGCCGCCGACTTCTACGCGGGCGGACGCCAGTTCAGCGCCTTCCAGAACGGACTCGCGGTCTCCGGCGACTACATGTCGGCCGCGTCCTTCCTCGGCATCGCGGGCGCGATCGCCATCTTCGGCTACGACGGCTTCCTGTACTCCATCGGCTTCCTGGTCGCCTGGCTGGTCGCCCTCCTCCTGGTGGCCGAGCCGCTCAGGAACTCCGGCCGCTACACCATGGGCGACGTGCTCGCGTACCGCATGCGCCAGCGCCCGGTCCGCACCGCCGCCGGTACGTCCACGATCGTCGTGTCGATCTTCTACCTGCTGGCACAGATGGCCGGTGCGGGCGTCCTCGTCTCGCTGCTGCTCGGCATCACCTCCGACGCGGGCAAGATCCTCATCGTCGCCCTCGTCGGCATCCTGATGATCGTGTACGTCTCCATCGGCGGCATGAAGGGCACCACCTGGGTCCAGATGGTGAAGGCCGTGCTGCTCATCGGCGGCACCATCCTGATCACCTTCCTGGTGCTGCTGAAGTTCAACTTCAACATCTCCGACCTGCTCGGCACGGCCGCGGAGAACAGCGGCAAGGGCGCCGCCTTCCTGGAGCCCGGCCTCCAGTACGGCATGACCGGCACCTCCAAGCTGGACTTCGTCTCCCTGGGCATCGCCCTGGTGCTCGGCACGGCGGGTCTGCCGCACATCCTGATCCGCTTCTACACGGTGCCCGACGCCAAGGCCGCCCGTAAGTCGGTGAACTGGGCGATCGGCATCATCGGCGGCTTCTACCTGATGACCATCGCCCTCGGCTTCGGCGCCGCCGCGCTGATCTCCCAGGAGGAGATCATCGCGTCCAACCCGTCCGGCAACACGGCGGCACCCCTGCTCGCCCTGCATCTCGGCGGTGTCGACTCGACCTGGGGCGCGATCCTGCTCGCCACGATCTCGGCGGTAGCCTTCGCGACGATCCTGGCCGTGGTCGCCGGCCTCACCCTCGCCTCGTCGTCGTCCTTCGCGCACGACATCTACGCCAACGTCATCCGCAAGGGGCAGGCGTCCGGCGCCGAGGAGGTCCGCGCGGCCCGCTGGGCGACCGTCTTCATCGGCGTCGTCTCCATCGGCCTCGGCGCCCTCGCCCGCGACCTGAACGTGGCCGGCCTGGTCGCGCTCGCCTTCGCGGTCGCGGCCTCCGCCAACCTGCCGACGATCCTCTACAGCCTGTTCTGGAAGCGCTTCACCACCCAGGGCGCCCTGTGGTCGATCTACGGCGGTCTGATCGTCGCCGTCGGCCTGGTGCTGTTCTCGCCCGTCGTCTCCGGCGACCCCAAGGCGATGTTCCCCGAGGTGGACTTCGCCTGGTTCCCGCTGAAGAACCCGGGCATCATCTCCATCCCCTTCGGCTTCCTCATGGGCTGGCTCGGCACCGTCCTGTCCAAGGAGGAGCCGGACGCCAAGAAGTACGCCGAGCTGGAGGTCAGGTCCCTGACCGGCACCGGCGCCCACTGAGTACCAACCCCCTCACGCGGCCGCGTCGTAGGAACCTCCAGGTCCCTGCGGCGCGGCCGCGTTCCGCGTCGTGGGATCGGGCCTGTGGAGTTGTCAGTGGGGTCACGTAGGCTCGCAGGTGTCGGAGAGGAAGTGCTCCGGGCAGGATCCGCATCGAGGGAGGGGGCCCACGTGCTCATCGACACCTACGGCCGAGTGGCCACCGACCTGAGGGTCTCGCTGACCGACCGGTGCAATCTGCGCTGCACCTACTGCATGCCCGAGGAAGGCCTGCAGTGGCTGGCCAAGCCGGATCTGCTCACGGACGACGAGATCGTCCGCCTGATCGACATCGCGGTCACCTCCCTCGGGATCGAGGAGGTCCGCTTCACCGGCGGCGAGCCCCTGCTGCGCCCCGGCCTGGTCGGCATCGTCGAGCGCGTCGCGGCGCTGGAGTCCCGCCCCCAGATGTCGTTGACGACCAATGGCATCGGCCTCAAGCGCACGGCGGCCGCCCTGAAGGCGGCGGGCCTGGACCGGGTCAACGTCTCCCTCGACACGCTCCGCCCGGACGCCTTCAAGACCCTCACCCGCCGCGACCGCCACAAGGACGTCATCGAGGGCCTGCACGCCGCCCGCGACGCCGGCCTCACCCCGGTCAAGGTCAACTCCGTCCTGATGCCGGGGCTCAACGACGACGAGGCCCCGGACCTCCTCGCCTGGGCCGTGGAGCACGACTACGAGCTGCGCTTCATCGAGCAGATGCCCCTGGACGCCCAGCACGGCTGGAAGCGCGACGGCATGATCACGGCAGGCGACATCCTGACCTCCCTGCGCACCCGCTTCGAGCTGACCGCCGAGGGCGAGGAGAAGCGCGGCTCGGCCCCGGCGGAGCGCTGGCTGGTGAACGGCGGGCCGCATGTGGTCGGCGTCATCGCCTCCGTCACCCGCCCCTTCTGCGCGGCCTGCGACCGCACCCGCCTCACCGCCGACGGGCAGATACGCACCTGCCTGTTCGCCCAGGAGGAAACCGACCTCCGCGCCGCCCTGCGCTCCGACGCCCCGGACGAGGAGATCGCCCGCATCTGGCGCCTGGCGATGTGGGGCAAAAAGGCGGGCGCGGGCTTGGACGACCCGACATTCGTACAGCCGGACCGTCCGATGTCAGCGATCGGCGGTTAAGGGGTTCAGGGGCGCGGGGAACTGCGCGAACAACCCCCACCGGCCGGCACCCGAAAGACGTCAGACGTCCTTCGCTTCCCACTCCTTCAAAAGAACCACGTCCTTCAAAAACCCCCGCACCCCGAGGAACTGCGACAGATGCTCGCGATGCTCCTCACACGCGAGCCACGTCTTGCGCCGCTCCGGCGTATGGATCTTCGGGTTGTTCCACGCGAGCACCCACACCGCATCGGCGCGGCAGCCCTTCGCGGAACAGATGGGCGTCTCGTCACTCACGGCTTCGTCTCACCACTGCACATAAGAACCGCACACAGAAAAGGCGACGCCGAGCAGCCACGGGGGGAGCTGCCCGGCGTCGGTCCGTCGCTCCGACGGGGGATGCGGAGCGCGTACGAAGTATGTCACGGGTAACCCCGAGCCCGGCACCTGAACAACATGATTGATCTGAGCTTTTCTTGAGCTTGGCGGGAAGATGACTTCCGTTTGTGACCGCCCCCGGGCGTCCCTATCGATCGTGCGAATCGGGCTTCGCACCCGGCGCGGGCCCGGACACGGCATCTTCCGCGGCGGATTCCGCGGAGTCGTCCTGAGCATCCGGCGGCGCGATCATCGGACGCGTCGGCCCGGCCACGAATGTCGACGGCAGAGACGGCGCGTTCTCGCGCCCGGCGTTCGCGATCACCACCGCGACGTACGGCAGTACCAGCCCGAGCACCAACGCCACGATGGCGACGTGCCGTTCGACGTTCCACAACGTGGCCGCGAGGATCACGGAGATCGTGCGGACCGTCATCGAGATCACGTACCGGCGCTGCCGCCCGCGTACGTCTTCCTGAAGTCCCGTCCGGGCGCCGGTGATCCGGAAAACCTGGACGTTGCCGCCGCCATGCTGCTTCCGCATCGCATTCCACCATCCGCCCGTATCGGACTCTCCCCGCCCCGTGGCCGCCCCGGGCCGGCCGGGGAACCTGGCCGACCAGGACAGCTCCCACGTTACGCCGCGGCTGCGCCCGCTACGAGACCGGGGCCCGTCCGGCCGAGGCGAACGGCATGGGCCGTGGCGCGTACGGCCATCCCCGGCATGCGGCGTACGGCACCTGGGCCGACACTGGCCGTAGAGCTCACGTCGAGCCGTACGAGGAGGCAGCGATGGGCTGGTTGTGGGCGATCATCGTGGGACTGGTACTCGGCCTGCTCGCCAAGGCGATCATTCCGGGCAAGCAGCACATCCCCCTGTGGCTGACCGTCATCCTGGGCATCATCGGAGGCATCGCCGGCAACGCCATCGCCCGGGCGGCCGGCGTCGACGCCACATCGGGCATCGACTGGTGGCGGCATGTCTTCCAACTGGTCATGGCGATCATCCTCGTCGGCCTCGGCGACAAGGCCTGGACGACGGCCCGGGGAGACAGACGCAGCGCATGACGGGGCACTACGGCGAAGGGGGCCGCCTCCGCACCGGAGACGACCCCCTTCCCACGCATGCTCAGCCGCTCGTGACCTCGACCGCCGCCAGGTTCTTCTTGCCCCGGCGCAGCACCAGCCAGCGGCCCTGCAGCAGGTCCTCCTTGGCGGGGACCGCGTCCTCGCCGGCGACCTTGACGTTGTTCACGTAGGCGCCGCCCTCCTTGACCGTGCGGCGCGCGGCCGACTTGCTGGCCACGAGGCCGACCTCGGCGAACAGGTCGACGACCGGGCCGAGCTCGGAGACCTGGATGTGCGGCACCTCCGACAGGGCCGCGGCCAGCGTCTTCTCGTCGAGCTCCGCCAGCTCGCCCTGCCCGAAGAGGGCCTTGGACGCGGCGATCACGGCGGCCGTCTGGTCGGCGCCGTGCACCAGCGTCGTCAGCTCCTCGGCCAGGGCACGCTGCGCGGCACGGGCCTGCGGACGCTCCTCGGTCTGCTGCTCCAGCTCCTCCAGCTCCGCACGGGAGCGGAAGGACAGGATGCGCATGTACTTCGAGATGTCCCGGTCGTCCACGTTCAGCCAGAACTGGTAGAACGCGTACGGCGTCGTCATCTCCGGGTCGAGCCAGACGGCGCCGCCCTCGGTCTTGCCGAACTTGGTGCCGTCCGCCTTGGTCATCAGCGGCGTCGCCAGGGCGTGCGCCGTGGCGTCCGGCTCCAGGCGGTGGATCAGGTCCAGGCCCGCCGTGAGGTTGCCCCACTGGTCACTGCCGCCCTGCTGGAGCGTGCAGCCGTACCTGCGGTAGAGCTGCAGGAAGTCCATGCCCTGCAGGAGCTGGTAGCTGAACTCCGTGTAGCTGATGCCCTCGGAGGACTCCAGACGCCGGGCCACGGAGTCCTTCGTCAGCATCTTGTTGACACGGAAGTGCTTGCCGATGTCGCGCAGGAACTCGATCGCGGAGAGGTTCTCCGTCCAGTCGAGGTTGTTGACCATGACGGCCGCGTTCTCGCCCTCGAAGGCCAGGAACGGCTCGATCTGGGAACGCAGCTTGCCGACCCAGCCGGTCACCGTCTCCGGGTCGTTCAGCGTGCGCTCCGCCGTCGGACGCGGGTCGCCGATCAGGCCCGTGGCACCGCCGACCAGCGCCAGCGGCCGGTGACCGGCCTGCTGGAGCCGGCGCACGGTGAGCACCTGCACCAGGTGCCCCACGTGCAGCGACGGCGCCGTCGGGTCGAAGCCGCAATAGAACGTGACGGGACCGTCCGCGAGCGCCTTGCGCAAAGCGTCCTCGTCAGTGGACAGGGCGAACAGCCCGCGCCACTTCAGCTCGTCGACGATGTCCGTCACGGTTCTCGTATCTCCTTGAGTGGGCTCGAATGGAGTGGGCTCGTAATCAGGTACGAGGTTATACGCCCTGGCTGACAGAGCTCATATTGAAGTCCGGCACCCGCAGGGCCGGCATCGCGGCCCTGGTGAACCAGTCGCTCCATTCCCTCGGCAGCGTCTTCTCCGTCCGCCCGGCCTCCGTCACCCGGCCCAGCAGACCGACCGGCGTCTCGTTGAACCGGAAGTTGTTCACCTCGCCGGTCACCTCGCCGTTCTCGACCAGATAGACGCCGTCCCGGGTCAGACCCGTCAGCAGCAGCGAGGCCGGGTCGACCTCGCGGATGTACCACAGGCAGGTCAGCAGCAGCCCGCGCTCGGTATCGGCGACCATCTCGTCCAGCGAGCGGTCCTCGCCCCCGTCCAGGATCACGTTGTCGATGCCCGGCGCCACCGGCAGACCGGTCAGGCCCGCACTGTGGCGGCTGGTCGTCAGATGCCGCAGCTCTCCCTCGCGCATCCACTCGGTGGCCGTCAGCGGCAGCCCGTTGTCGAACACCGACTCATCGCCCCCGGAGGAGTGCGCGATCACGAAGGGCGCCGATTCCAGGCCGGGCTCGTTCGGGTCGCTGCGCAGGGTCAGCGGCAGATCGGTCAGCTTCTCGCCGACCCGCGTGCCCCCGCCCGGCTTGGAGAACACCGTGCGGCCCTCCACCGCGTCCCGGCCCGACGCCGACCACAACTGGTAGATCAGCAGGTCCGCCACGGCCGACGGCGGCAGCAGCGTCTCGTACCGGCCCGCGGGCAGCTCCACGCGCCGCTCGGCCCAGCCGAGGCGCACGGCCAGCTCCGCGTCCAGGGTCGCCGGGTCGACGTCCTTGAAGTCCCGCGTGGAGCGACCGGCCCACGCGGACCGGGTCCGGTCCGGTGACTTGGCGTTCAGCTCCAGCGTCCCGTTCGGCTGGTCGTGCCGCAGCCGCAGCCCCGTGGAGGTGCCCACGTACGTCGACACCAGTTCGTGGTTGGCGAACCCGTACAGCTCGCGTCCGCCGGCACGCGCGCGTGCGAAGGCCTCGCCGAGCGCCGGGGCGAAGTCGGCGAACACCGCGGAGGAGGTCTCGGCGGGCGCCTCCGTGAACTCCGGACTCGCGGCCACGCCCGTGACCAGCGGCTGCGCGTCCTCGGCGGGCCCGGCACCGCGCGCGGCCGCCTCGGCGGCCCGCACCAGGGGCTCCAGCTCGTCGGCGGTCACGGCGGACCGTGACACCACCCCCGAGGCCGTGCCCTCCTTGCCGTCGACGGTGGCGACGACGGTGAGCGTGCGCCCCCGCGTGACACCGTTCGTGGTCAGGGCGTTGCCCGCCCAGCGCAGGTTGGCGGTCGACTGCTCGTCGGCGATGACGACACAGCCGTCCGCCCGGGACAGTTCGAGGGCGCGCTCGACGACCTCGTGCGGCTTGCTGGAACGCGCGCTCATCGACCGGCCTCCTGGGTCGTGTTCAGAATGTTGACGCCCTTGAAGAGGGCCGACGGGCAGCCGTGCGACACGGCCGCGACCTGGCCCGGCTGGGCCTTGCCGCAGTTGAAGGCGCCGCCCAGGACATAGGTCCCCGGACCGCCGACGGCGGACATGGAGCCCCAGAAGTCGGTGGTCGTCGCCTGGTAGGCCACGTCCCGTAGCTGCCCGGCGAGCCGCCCGTTCTCGATCCGGTAGAAGCGCTGACCCGTGAACTGGAAGTTGTAGCGCTGCATGTCGATCGACCAGGACCGGTCGCCGACGACGTAGATCCCCCGCTCCACGCCCCCGATCAGGTCCTCGGTCGACATCCCGGCCGGGTCCGGCCGCAGCGACACATTGGCCATGCGCTGCACGGGCACGTGCCCGGGGGAGTCGGCGTAGGCGCAGCCGTTGGACCGCTCGAACCCGGTCAGCTTCGCGATCCGCCGGTCGAGCTGGTAGCCGACGAGCGTGCCGTCCTTGACGAGGTCCCAGGACTGGCCCTCGACGCCCTCGTCGTCGTACCCGATCGTGGCGAGCCCGTGCTCGGCGGTGCGGTCGCCGGTGACGTTCATCAGCTCCGAGCCGTACCGCAACTTGCCGAGCTGGTCGAAGGTGGCGAAGGACGTGCCGGCGTAGGCGGCCTCGTAGCCGAGCGCCCGGTCCAGCTCGGTGGCGTGCCCGATGGACTCGTGGATGGTCAGCCACAGGTTGGACGGGTCGACGACCAGGTCGTACAGGCCCGGATCGACACTCGGCGCGCGCATCTTCTCGGCGAGCAGCTCCGGGATCCGCTCCAGCTCGCCCTCCCAGTCCCAGCCGGTGCCCCGCAGGTACTCCCAGCCGCGTCCCGCGGGCGGCGCGAGGGTGCGCATCGAGTCGAACTCGCCGCTCGACTCGTCCACCGACACGGCGTTGAACACCGGGTGCAGCCGAACCCGCTGCTGCGTGGTCACGGTCCCCGCGGTGTCGGCGTAGAACTTGTTCTCGTGGACGGTGAGCAGCGAGGCGTCGACATGGTCGACCCCGTCGGCCGCCAGCAGCCGCGCGCTCCAGTCCGCGATCAGCCCGGCCTTCTCCTCGTCGGGCACCGTGAACGGATCGATCTCGTACGACGAGACCCATGTCTTCTCGGCGTGCACGGGTTCGCCCGCCAGCTCGACCCGCTCGTCGGACCCGGCCGCCTTGATCACCTGGGCGGACAGCTTGGCCATGGCCACCGCCTGCCCGGCGACCCTGGCGGCGGCGTCCAGGCTGAGGTCGACACCGGACGCGAAACCCCACGTACCGCCGTGCACCACCCGCACCGCGTACCCGAGGTCGGTGGTGTCCGACGACCCGGCGGGCTTGGCGTCCCGGAACCGCCAGGAGGCGCCCCGCACCCGCTCGAACCGGAAGTCCGCGTGCTCGGCACCGAGCGCCCGCGCGCGTGCGAGGGCCGCGTCGGCGAGGGCGCGTAGGGGGAGGGCCGTGAAGGCCTCGTCGATGGTATGAGGCACCGCCGTCTCTTTCTGTCGAGGTGAGCGTGGTCGCCGTGCTACGTGACTGCTCCGATCATGTCGTCCATCCGGCGCGCGGGCCATGAGTTTCCGTACCCCGGGTGCGTGGCTTTCTGTAGGGACCCGACAGTGAGTCCCGTACGCCACTGTCGGTGCCCGATTGTCCGCGGGCGTGCCCGGACCGATAGGTTTTCGAGGAAGCCGCCTGTCATCGCCGCCTGTCGTCCAGGCGCCCGGGCGGGCGTATCAGACCGCTATCGAAAGGGTGATCCGTTGAGCCGCTCGGTTCTCGTCACCGGAGGCAACCGGGGCATCGGCCTCGCCATCGCCCGCGCTTTCGCCGATGCCGGCGACAAGGTCGCCATCACGTACCGCTCGGGTGAGCCGCCGGCCGCCCTGACGGAATTGGGCTGCCTGGCCGTCAAGTGCGACATCACCGACCCCGAGCAGGTGGAGCAGGCCTACAAGGAGATCGAGGAGAGCCACGGCCCCGTCGAGGTCCTCGTCGCCAACGCCGGCATCACCAAGGACCAGCTCCTGATGCGCATGTCCGAGGAGGACTTCACCTCGGTCATCGACACCAACCTCACCGGCACCTTCCGGGTGGTCAAGCGCGCCAACCGCGGCATGCTGCGGGCCAAGAAGGGCCGCGTCGTCCTGATCTCCTCGGTCGTCGGCCTCTACGGCGGCCCCGGCCAGGCCAACTACGCCGCCTCCAAGGCCGCCCTGGTCGGCTTCGCGCGCTCCCTCGCCCGTGAGCTGGGCTCGCGGAACCTCACCTTCAACGTCGTCGCGCCCGGCTTCGTCGACACCGACATGACCAAGGTGCTCTCCGACGAGCAGCGCAAGGGCATCGTGTCGCAGATCCCGCTCGGCCGGTACGCCCAGCCGGAGGAGGTCGCCGCGACGGTGCGGTTCCTCGCCTCGGACGACGCCTCGTACATCACTGGAGCCGTCATCCCCGTTGACGGCGGACTGGGAATGGGTCACTGATCACCATGAGCGGAATTCTCGAGGGCAAGCGGGTCCTGATCACCGGTGTGCTGATGGAGTCCTCCATCGCCTTCCATGCCGCCAAGCTGGCCCAGGAGCAGGGCGCCGAGATCATCCTGACCGCGTTCCCGCGGCCCACGCTGACCGAGCGCATCGCCAGGAAGCTGCCCAAGCCCACCAAGGTCATCGAGCTCGATGTCACGAACGACGAGCACCTCGGGCGCCTGGCCGACATCGTCGGCGAGGAGCTCGGCGGCCTCGACGGTGTCGTCCACTCCATCGGCTTCGCCCCGCAGGACGCCCTCGGCGGCAACTTCCTCAACACGCCGTTCGAGTCGGTCGCCACGGCCATGCACGTCTCGGCGTACTCCCTGAAGTCGCTGACCATGGCCTGCCTGCCGCTGATGCAGAACGGCGGCTCCGTCGTCGGTCTGACCTTCGACGCGCAGTACGCCTGGCCGCAGTACGACTGGATGGGCCCGGCCAAGGCCGCCCTAGAGGCCACCAGCCGCTACATGGCCCGTGACCTGGGCAAGCAGAACATCCGCTGCAACCTGATCTCGGCCGGTCCGATCGGCTCCATGGCCGCCAAGTCCATCCCCGGCTTCGGCGAGCTGGCAGCCGTCTGGGACGACCGTTCGCCGCTGGAGTGGGACCTCAAGGACCCCGACCCGGCCGGCCGCGGCATCGTCGCGCTGCTGAGCGACTGGTTCCCGAAGACCACGGGCGAGATCATCCACGTGGACGGCGGTCTGCACGCCATCGGAGCCTGATCTCCTGTACACCGTCGACGCCCCGTTCCCCGCAGCGCGCGGGGAGCGGGGCGTCACCCGTTCGGCGCAGCCGGCCGGGCGGGGGAGGCCCGCGACCGGGCACCCTGGAGTACGCGTCCACCACGCGGTCCCCTCCCCAGCACGGCCGAGGAGGTCCCCTTGTGCGCTTGTCCCGCCGAACGGCCTCAGTGTCCGTCGCCGTCGCTCTCGTGCTGACCCTGGCGTACGAGGCCGTGCCGCACGCGCGCGTGCCCGCCGACGACGAGCGGGAGCGGGCCGCCCCCTTCGGCGCCGCGTGCAGGATCCGCGTCGACGACTCCAGGGTGACCGCGTACTGTCACAACCCCTACCCGGAGACCGACCGCGTGAGCCTGCACGTCGAGTGCGCCCGCTGGTGGGACATCGACACCGACAGCTCCCCGGTGGAGGCCGGGCCCGCGCAGACCGTGCGGCTCAAGGGGCGCTGCTGGAAGGAAGTCGGCGACGCCTGGGTCAGCCACCGGAAGGCGAGCTGATCCCGCCCAGACGGCACAGGAACGGATAGCGGGCCGCCTCCACCCCCGCCCGGTCCGCGTCCCCCGCGCGGATCGCGTCGACCAGCCGCCCGTGGTCCATGTACGTCTCCGGCGTCAGCTCCTCGCCGACGTCCTCGCGCAGCCAGTCCCGCAGCACCTCGCCCAGGTCCGCGTACATGGCGGTCATCACGTCGTTGTGGGAGGCGGAGACCACGGCCAGGTGGAAGGTCGCGTCCGCGGTCACGAAGGCCTCCGCGTCACCCGACTCCCAGGCCTCCTCACGCCGCAGCAGCAGCGCGTCGAGCTGCTTGAGGTCCTTCTCGGTCCGCCGCTCGGCGGCCAGCCGGGAGGCGGACGACTCCAGTGTGGAGCGCAGCTCGGCGATGTGCCGGGGGTCGGCGCCGGCGAACCGCCGCTGCATCACCCCCGCCAGCTCACTGGTCGCCACGACGTAGGTGCCCGAGCCCTGGCGGATGTCCAGCAGGCCGTTGTGCGCGAGCGCGCGGACGGCCTCACGGACCGTGTTGCGGGCGACGCCGAGCTGCTCGACCAGTTCCGGCTCGGTCGGGATGCGGGAGCCGACCGGCCACTCGCCCGACGTGATCTGGGCCCGCAGCGCGGCGATGACCTGTTCGGAGAGCGCCGAACGACGGGGATGGCTCAGAGGCATGGCTCACCTTCGCACGGCCGGGGCGCCGGACGGCAGCCGAGGAGTGGACGGATTGGACAGTCAATCATCCCATGATTCTATGATGGGCCTCATGGCTAGTGAGGAAACCCGGACGATGACGCCCCCGACCGCTCGCGGCTCGGCCGCGCACGACGCCCGGAAACCGGGCGGCCCCGGCCCCCCCCCGGGGCCCGCCCCCCTGCGCGGCCACGGCAGAGGGGTGTGCGCCCCAAAAAA
>NZ_JBHUQX010000218.1:0-15459 GCF_042674225.1 Streptomyces sp. NPDC056948 | reverse complement strand
CCTTGGGCCACCCGCGGTTCCCCGTCAGTGGCGTACCGGCGAGACCGACTCGCTCCGGTTGCCGTCCACCGGTGCGGGGACGGTGCCGCCCACCGGCATCGCCCCGAGCCGGCGGCGTACTCCCGCGACGAGCGTCGACGCCGTGAAGGCCGCGCCCTGGACGAAGCGCATGGCCGGGCCGAAGCCCGAGGCCGTCACCAGGCCCGCGAGGAACAGGCCCGGGTGGGAGGACTCGAAGCTGTGCCCGACCTCCGGGGAGCCGTCGGGCAGTGCCGCCAGCGTGCCGCGCAGCTCGGGCGCGAGCAGTCCGAGCCGGTCGCAGCGCGCCCGGAACCCCGTGGCGGCGATGACGTGTTCGGTCTCCAGGCTGCGCGGGGCGCCCGAACGGCTCACCGTGTCCAGCCGGACCCCGCCCGGCACCGCGGAGGCCGCGGCCACCTCATGGCCCGGCAGCAGCTCGACCACACCTTCCACCCGGTCCCGGACCCACCACGCGCCCGCCGGTCCCAGTGCCGTGGTCGCGATGCGTGCCCGGGTCGGCTCCGGCAGCCGCCGGAAGAGGCCAGGACGCTCCGCGTAGAACCAGTTCCGCCAGCCGGGGCCGAGGCCGCTGTGCGGGGAGCGGGCCGACTGCCACCAGGGGCGCTCCCAGGGCGGCGGCACGTCGTTCCACATGAGCTGTTCCGCCCGGGCCAGCACCCGGACGCGCGTGCCCTGTTCGGCGAGCAGCGCCGCCGTCTCCAGGGCCGCCTGGCCGCCGCCGATCACCGTGACGTCCTTGCCGCGGAAACGGTCGAGGTCGCTGTGGTGGCTGCTGTGCGTCACCAGCGCGGGGTGCAGTCCGCGCAGGGCCTGCGGTACCTCGACGAACGGCATCACACCGACCGCCAGGGCCACCGCCCGCGCCTGCACCTCCTCCCCGTCCTCGGCGATCGCCGTGAAGCCGCCGGGCCCGGCGCTCACGCGGGTCACCGTGCGCTCGTCCACCCCCGGTACGGCGTTGCGCGCGAACCACAGGCCGTACTGCGCGAACGCCTCGACCGGGATCGGCTTCGCGTGACGTGCCGTCAGCCCCTGCTCCGCGCAGTAGACGTCCAGCCGCCACCGCCCGGCCGGGTCGGAGAGGTTGGACGCCCACGGCTCCGACTTCAGGAACATGCCGCTGGGCATGTTGTCCCGCCAGGACGCCATGGGCCGGCCGAACACGCGCAGGTTCAGCCCGGCGGCCGCGGCGTGGGACGCGATCGACAGGCCGTACGGGCCTGCGCCCACCACCAGAAGGTCGTACACCATCAACTGCTCGCTTTCTCGTTGTCGGTCAGGGAGGGCGAGGCTGCCCGGGGGATCAGCCGTGGCTCCGGCGCCGCCACCGCCGGAGTCGTCGTGCCCAGCCGTTCACGCAGCCGGCGGGACACATGCCGGCACCACAGGGCCCACATGACCCGTCCGGGGGAGCGGTCGTCCCCGGCGTACCAGGCCAGTTCACGTTCGCGGCCGCCCGGCGCCGCGCTCAGGGCGGCCAGCGGCGCGTAGTTCTCCACCACGAAGGTCCGCCCGGCCAGCGGGGACCCGTCCGGCAGCGGACGGCCCGTCATGTCCAGGTGCAGGGCCCGTACGACGTCCAGGCCCGCGCTGTCCGCGAAGAGCCGGAACTGGGCGCCGGTGCGCGGGTTGAAGTCGAGCAGGTGGTAGCGGCCCGTCGTGGCGCAGCGGCGGAAGTCGAGGTCGAAGATGCCCCGGTAGCCCAGCTCGTCGGTGAGCCGCTCGGCCAGCGCCTGCACCTGGGCGTTGGGCGTCCAGCAGCCCACCGCGGTCAGCCCCGCCCCGCGCGGCCAGGCGAGCTGCTTGCGGCCGGGGCCGCCCGCGCGCACGGTCCCCACGTGGTCGGCGTAGCCGTGGAAGAACCAGTCCCGGTCCGGCCCCGGTGCCAGATACGCCTGGAGCAGCAGCGGGCTGCCCGCTTCGCCGGTGCGCAGGAACAGCTCCCGGGCCTGCTGCACGGACTTCACCAGCACCGTGCTGCGCAGCCCGCTGCCGGCGGGCAGCAGCCAGGGCCGGCTCCACTTCGCCACCACCGGCAGCCCGAGCCGCCGCATGGCGTCGGCGACCTCCGCCGGGCTGTCAGGGACCAGCGTCTCGGGGTACGGGACGTCGATGGCCGCGCACACGGCGGCCAGTTCCGCCTTGTCGGCGACGCGCTCGGCCAGCGTGCCCGGCATTGCCGGCAGCAGGTAGGAGGGGGCGAGTTCGTCCCGCATCCGGCTCACGGCGATCGCGCTCGCATCGTCCATCGGGACCAGCACGGCGGGCCGCCCGACGTGGTCGGACACGCGGCGCAGCACCCCGAGGATGTCGTCCGGGGAGGCTCCCGGCGGCGGCGGGGAATGCATATGGCGTACGTACCGTGACGCGCCGACGGGACTTCCCGCGGAGTCAGCGACGACGTGTACCTCCACGCCCGCCCTGCCGAGCGAACGCGCGGCCCCCAGCGTTCCGTGATGAAAAGGGTTCCGGTCGATCCGCAGTACTACAGCGGGGACGCGGGTGTCGAGCAGCGACACGAATTCTCTCTTTCTTTTCCGGTCGGCTCACCCGCACGGGCGAGCCCCGCACTCGAAAGCCGCAACGGCAGTGGCGTCATTGGTCTTTCTGTGACTGACTTCATATGACTGCCCGTCAATAACAAAAACCGAGGCAGTAGTCCGGACGAGAGCGAAGAATGGAGCAGGCATGGCCCCACAGCACAAGCCGGCCGGGGTCCGCCGGCTGGCCTTGGGGGCGGCAGCGGTCGCCGCTTCGGCCGCCCTGGCGTCCGGCCCCGTGGCCGGGGTGGGGGCGGGGGTGGCGCGAGCCGCCGAACCACGGGCTCCGGCGCCGACCCCGCCGCCGCCCGTGGCCACGCCCTCGGCCCTCACGCCCTCGGCCCTCACCACGCCGGCCGTCCCTCAGCCGTCGACGCCGGCCCCGGCCGCCACCACTCCGGCCGCCACCACTCCGGCCCCGGCCACCACCACCCCGGCGGCGGGCGAGGAGGCCCCGGCCGTCGGTGTCTTCCTCAAGTCCGACGCCCGTGGCGTGGCCCGGATGCCGCTGTTCAGCCACTGGCTGGGCGGTACGGAGCTGCGCGCGGGCCACACCTATCTGCCGGGCCACCGCTGGCGCGACATCGAGGGTGCTCCCGGGTTCCTGGACGTGTGGGCGCACTGGCGCAACGCGAAGTCCGACCGGATGCTCGTCCTCAACGTCCCCATGCAGGAGCGCAACGAGGAGGGCGTCTCCGACAGCGAGGTCCGGCGGCTGCTGCAGCGGGGCGCGGCCGGGGAGTTCGATCACCACTTCCGTGTCCTGGCCGAGCGGCTGGTGGAGTTGAAGGTGCCGGACACGGTCCTCGTGCTCGGCTGGGAGATGAACGGCACCACGTACACCCATCGCTGTGGGCCGGACCCGGAGGCCTGGAAGAAGTACTGGAATCGGATCGTCACCACCATGCGTTCCGTGCCGGGGCAGAATTTTCGGTTCGATTTCACGCCGAGCCGTGGCCGCGACGCCGTTCCCTGGACGAAATGCTATCCGGGGGACGACACGGTCGACATCATTGGCATGGATTCTTATGACCAGCCGGCCGGGATGTCGTTCGAACAACAGGTGAAAGAGCCCTACGGGTTGCAGGACCATGTGGATTTCGCCAAGGCTCACGGCAAACCCATTTCCTATCCGGAATGGGGGCTCTTCCGCAACGGTGACAATGCCGAATACATGCGGAGCATGCTCGCCTGGATGGATGAGCACAAGCCGCTGTACAACACGCTGACCGACTACTGCCCGCACGGTGTGTGGCAGTGCGGGGCCAACCCGAAGTCGTCCAGCCTCTACCGGTCCAGCCTGTTCGGCCGTACCGACCAGGCGACCCCGCCCCTCGTGCCCACGCCGAAGCCGACCCCGCCCGGCACAACGCCGCCCCCGGCGGACTGCACGCCGCTGGACCTGGGGAGCTGGGTGGAGGAGTGGCTCGGCGGGAAGCTCTGCCTGCGCTTCGACTGGTGGTAGTCCGGCCGATCCGACGAGGCCCGCCGTCGTCACCGTTGTCCGCGGACATCGGCGGCGGCGGCCGGGCTCGGCACCGAGGGGGCCGGGGCGGGCTCGTCCTCCTGGCCGTTCCTCCTCGGCCGCGCCAGCAGGGCCAGGCCGCCCAGCAGACCGCCCGCGCTCGCGCCGACCAGACCGGTCACCGCCGTTGACGTGGAGGTCGGCTCGCTCGGCTCCACCGCCCGCGAGAACTGCACGAGCCGCACGTGGGTGTTGCCCCGGGTGTCGTCCGCATGCCGGGTCAGGGAGCGGGTGACCGCGTTGGCCATGTCGACGGCGAGGCCCGGGCGCGAGGAGGTGGCCGAGACGGCGACCATCGGTGCGTCCGGCGACGTCGCCGTGCGCACACTGCGCTGCAGGGTGCGCACCGGCACGCCCGCATACACCTGCGCGTCCCCGAGCACCGCGAGCTGCGTGGCGACCCGGCCGTACGCCTGGGCGAACCCGAGGGCGGCGTCCGGCGAGGCCTTCCCCGCGGGCACGGCGATGACGTAGCTGGTGGCCGTGTACGTCGAGGGGGTGAGCAGGCCGTACGAACCACCGAGCAGGCCCCCGACGAGGGTGCCTGCCGCGACCACGGACCACAGGGGAAGCTCCCTGAGGCGAGCCAGGGACAGGCGGTGCTGACGGATCGGAGTGTCGGTCATGAGGAGTTGGCTCCCGGAGAAGAGGGGGACGTCGAACTGGAGACGGCTGCCGCGTACACGTCCGTGAGACGGGCCGCGCAGTGGGTGATGCTGTAGTGGTGCGCGACCTCCGAGGCCGTGCGCGGCCGGGCACCGGCCGCCCGGACCTCGGCGATCGCGCGGGCGTATGCCTCGGGGCCGCCGCTCACCCGCCGGACGCCGGCGGCGGCAGGCGGCCGCACGTCCTCGATGGCCGGGCAGGAGTCGTAGAGCACGGGCAGGCCGGCCGCCAGTGCCTCCACGGCCGCCAGGCCGAAGGCCTCCTCCGTGGACGGGGAGGCGAGCAGGTCCATCGCCGAGGTGAGCGAGGGCAGGTCGGGGCCGGGCGAACCGTCGGACACGTAGGGACGTTCGCCGGTGAACACCACGCGGCCGGCCACACCGGCCTCCTGGGCCGTGCGGCGCAGGACGGGCTCCTCGGGGCCGCCGCCCACCAGCAGCAGCCAGTGGTCCCTCGGCAGCAGCGTGAGCGCGCGGACGAGGACGTCGAACCGCTTCCCCCGGCTGAGCCGGCCGACGCCGCCGACGACCCACGCGCCGTCCGGCAGGCCGAGGTGCCGGCGGGTCCGCTCGCGCCGCTCGGCGTCGAAGCGGAACCGGTCCAGGTCGATGCCGTTCGGGACGACCTCGATGCGCGGCGCGGGCACGCCCCAGCGCTCCAGGCGACCGGCCACCGTCGGTGAGACGGCGACCGTCGACGAACCGAGCCGCTCGCTGGCGAGGTACAGCCCGCGCACCCCGGCCGTCAGCCTGCGGCCCTCCATCTGCGAGTCGCCCAGGGAGTGCTCGGTGGCGACGACCGCCCGGACCCCGGCCAGGCGTGCGGCGAACCGCCCGTAGACACAGGCCCGGTACAGGTGCGTGTGCACCAGGTCGTAGCCGCCGGCGCGGATCAGCCGGACCAGCCGCGGCAGCGCGCCCAGGTCGCGGTTGCCGCCCATGCCGAGATGGGTGACGCGGACACCGTCGGCGGTGAGGCCCTCGGCAACCGTCCCGGGGTTGGTGAGCGTCACGACGTCGCAGTCGACGGGCAGATGACGCAGCAGCAGACGCAACTGCTGCTCGGCGCCGCCGACGCCGAGGCCGGTGATGATGTGCAGAGCTCTCATCTCACAGGCCCTCCACCGGGCGCCGGCGCAGCCGGTGCAGCCGGTGCTTGAGGTGCAGGCGCATGGCCGTGTCGTTCTGGCCGACGTGCACACGCGGCAGGGCGTGCGGCCCGGTCAGCGGGCCCGGGTCGATGGCGCAGGCGTAGGTGTATCCCGCTTCCCGTACGGCCTCGACGGCGCGGGCGTCGACCGTGCCGTACGGATAGCAGAAGCCGTCGACCCAGGCGCCGGTCAGCTCCGTGAGCAGCGCCCGGCTCTCGCCGACCTCGGCCCTGAGGGTGAGGTTGTCCGCCCGGGTGAGGTCGACGTGCGTCAGTCCGTGCGAGCCGATCTCCACGCCCTCGGCCGCGGCGTGCCGGATGCCGTCCGCGGTCAGCAGCGGCTTGCGCGGGCCGAGCGGGTCCCAGGCGTTGTCGCCGCCGAGCCGCCCGGGCAGCACGAAGAGGGTCGCGCGGCAGTCGTAGCGGCGCAGCAGCGGCAGGGCCTCGGTGACGAAGTCGGCGTACCCGTCGTCGAAGGTGAGCCCGACCAGGCCCCGTGCCTCGCCCCGGGCGCGGGCGGCGAGCAGCTCGGCCACGGACACGCCCCGCAGCCCCCGGCGGCGCAGCCACGCAAGCTGCCGGTCGAGCCGCTCGGGCGTGACCGTGATGCGGTACGGGTCGTCCGAGCAGTCGCCCACCGAGTGGTACATCGCCACCCAGGGAACGGGGCCCCTGTGCGGGGCCGGGGGTCTGCCGGTGTCGAGGGAATCAACGGAAGCGGCCATGTGTGAGCCTTCGTGTGACGGCGCGTAGGGAGCGCAGAGCGGACGCGGGGCCCTGGGCACCGAGGGCCCAGGTGAGCGGGACGAAGACGAAGGTCACGGTCAGAAAGCCGGCCGCGAGGCCCGCCGCAGGGGAGTCCGGCCGGCTCGCGGCGAACGCCCCCGCGAGCGTGGCGACGACGGCCGCGCCCACCAGCCTGCTCAGCTCGGCCAGGACCTGCGGGACACGGACCGAGACGCTGTGCGGGCTGTCGCGACGCCCCGTGCGCAGCCCGGCGAGCAGCAGGGCGGCCGTGACGGTGATGCCGAGGGCGTTGGCGGCGGCGATCCCCGCCACGCCCGAGGAGTGCACGGTTGCGGCGCCGATGAAGGACGTCACGACGATGCCCGCCGTCATCGCGCCCAGGGGGTACCAGCTGGCCCGGCCCGCCGAGAAGTAGGAGCGCACGAGGGCGCCCACCAGGGTCTGGCCCAGCAGCCCGAGGGCGTAGACGCGCATGACGTCCGCCGTCGCCGCGGTGTCGCTCGAGGTGAACGCGCCCCGCTGGAAGAGCAGTTCGATCATCTGCGGGGCGCAGGCGATCACCGCGCACATGCCCAGCAGCACCAGAGCGGCGGCGAGCGCCAGATCCCGCTCCACACGGCTGCGGGCCCGTGCGGTGTCGCCGTCCGCGAGCGCCCGCGCCACCACCGGGAAGGTGACCGTGCACACCATCAGCGACAGCGTCATCGGGATCTGGGCGACCTTCTGCGCGTAGTTCAGGTGCGAGATGGCGCCGGCGGGCAGGCCGGAGGCGAGGAAGCGCTCGGCGAGGACCTGCGACTGGCGGCACAGCGCGAAGAGGAGGACGGCGGCGACCAGGGCGACCTGCATCGGCCGCTCCTCGACGACGGCCCCGGCCTTGGCGAACTGCTCTGTACGCGAGGACAGTCGCCGCCACAGCGACGGCACCTGCACGGCCACCATCAGACAGCCGCCCGCCGCCACCCCGACCGCGGCGGAGCGCACGCCCCAGCCCTCGCCGAGGAGGAACATCGCGGCGATGATGCCGGTGTTGTAGGCGACGTAGATCGCCGCGGGCGCGAGGAAGCAGCGGTGTGCCCGCAGGGCGGCACTGCAGTACCCGGCGAGCCCGAAGGCCAGCACACAGGTCGCCGTGATCCGGGTGCAGTCGACGGCGAGCCGCGGGTCGGGCAGGCCGGGTGCCAGAGCCTGGACCAGGTAGGGGGCGGTGCCTGCGACCAGCGCGGCCACCGCGGTCAGGGCGAGGCAGAGCCGGGGCAGGGTGGCCCCGACCAGGGCGCGGACCGGGTCGCCCGGGGCGCCCCGGGCGCGGCGGGCCAGCGCCATGCTGAACGCCGGGATCAGCGCGATCGCCAGCCCGTCCTCGATGAGCAGCGTGGCGGCGAACTCCGGAACGGTCCAGGCGACCAGAAAGGCGTCCGTGTCGCTCCCGGCACCGAACAGCCGCGCCAGCGACTGGTCGCGCACCAGGCCGAGCAGCGAGCCGGCGATGGACAGCGACGCCGTCACCAGCGCGGCCCTGGCCAGGAAGCTCCCGGAGGCCGACGCCGACGCCGAGGCCGCCGGGTCGCCACCGTCCGCGGCCTTGACGGCGGCACGCGCCGGGGGCACGGCCGTCGCGCCGTCCGTCCCGGGCCCGGGGGTTTGCGAAGGCACCACCGTCATCGCGCCATGGCCTCCTCGGCGCGCTCCCGCTCCCGCACCCCGCTCCGGGGCAGGTCCGCACGCGCTTCGCCGGCCAGCGCCCACCACGCCACGAGCCCCATGCCCACGGCGATCAGCACGGTCGAGGGACCGCCGATGTCTCCGTACACGAAGTCGGTCAGCAGCCAGACCAGCAGTCCGCAGGCGACGAGCCCGCAGTCGAGCCCCGGGCCCCGGTCGCGGACGCGCAGCAGCCGCCGCACCCCGCACACCAGCAGCGCCAGCCAGCTCCCGACGAGCGCGAGCAGCCCGATCAGGCCCTGCTCGCTCAGCACCAGCAGGTACATGTTGTGCGGCGACAGCAGCGGCTGCCGCTGGTACGCCACTCCCGCGCCGTCGGTCTCGCTGCCCGACGACAGCGCCAGCGTGGCGTGCCCGTCCCGGTACTCGGGAAAGCCCTTCAGCCCGACGCCGGTCAGCGGGTGCCCGCGCCAGATGTCCGTGGCGGACGCCCACAGGGTGTACCGGTCGACGACGGACTGGTCGGGGGTGTCGGCGACCTGGGCGATGCTGTCGATCCGCTGCTGCAGAAGCGCCGAGCCCACGCCGAAGCCGCCCACCAGGATCACGCCGGAGGCGACGGCGGCCGCGGCCACCTTGAGCGCGCGCCGCCAGCCGGTCAGCACCAGTTGCACGGTGCAGGTCAGGACGGTCGCGATCCAGGCTCCCCGGCTGAAGGACAGCGCGAGCGGCAGCATCAGCACCAGCGCGCACCCGGCGGCGGCGATCCGCTGCCGTGCGGAGACCCGGCCGAGCGCGATCCCGACCGCGCACACCAGGCCGAGCGAGACCGCCGTCGCCATGCCCATCACGTCCTGCGGCCCGAACGTGCCCACCGCCCGGATGTTCGCGCCCTGGTAGGAGGCGCCGGTCCGGGTGACGAACTGGTGGACGCCGACGGCCCCCTGGCACAGACCGAGCCCCACGAAGGACCAGGCCACCAGCCGGAAGCCGGCCCGGTCGCGGAGCAGGAGCAGCACGGCCGCCGGGACGAGGACGAAGGTCTGCAGATAGCGTCCGAGGCCGGTGAGCCCGGCCTGGTACGAGAACGCCCCCATGGCGGCGAGCGCGAGCCCCACGACGGGCAGGCCCAGCACCACGGCGGCGGCGGGCGACAGCGGGCGCCGCCGCTCGCGCAGGAGACGGATCACGCAGTAGACCACCACGAGCCCGGAGAGCACGTCGGCGGGTCCCGCGCCGTCCGGCGTCCGCGGCAGGGCCAGCAGGGCGGGTACGGCCACCACGGGCAGGGCAGGCGTCAGCGCGACGACGCGGCGCGGGAGCGGTGTCAGTGCGAGGCTCACCTCTCAGCTCCCCGTCGGACGTACCACCGTGGCCGCGGTGCGCAGCAGGATGCACACGTCCTGCCACAGGGACCAGTCGTCGATGTAGGCGTTGTCGAACCGGCAGCGGTCCTCGATCGAGGTGTCGCCGCGCAGCCCGTGGATCTGGGCGAGGCCGGTGATGCCGGTCCGCATGCGGTGGCGGACCGAGTAGCCGGGGTAGGTCTGGCCGAACTGCGCGACGAAGTAGGGGCGTTCGGGCCGCGGCCCGACCAGGCTCATGTCGCCCCGGAGCACGTTCCAGAGCTGGAGCAGCTCGTCCAGCGAGGTACGCCGCAGCATCCGGCAGAACCAGCGCATCTCGTTCTCGTTCGCCACGCTCCACCGGGTCGCCGACTCGTGCTCGTCGACCGGGCGGTGCGTACGGAACTTCAGCAGCGTGAACGGCTCCCCGTTCCTGCCGATGCGCTCCTGCCGGAACACCACGCCCGGCCCGTCGCTGAGCCGCAGCGCCACGGCGAAGGTCAGCAGCGCCGGGCTGACCAGCAACAGCAACGCCCCCGACACCAGGATGTCGAGGGCGCGCTTGGCCGCGCTGCCGTGCCGGGCCGGGGACATGTCCAGACGCCGGCAGGAGAACCCGGCCAGCCGCTCCCGTGTCGCGTACGACGGGGAGCCGGCGTCGACTTCCCAGACCACGCAGCCCGACTCGGCCAGCGCCCGCAGCAACGGCTCCTGTTCGGCCCGTACCGAGGGGTGCACGGCCAGCACCGCCCGCACCCCGTTCTGGATGACCGCGCGCTCGACCTCCTCGGCGGTCGTCAGCACCGGCAGGGTCTCGGTGCCGTCCGGCTGCTCGGCGACGATCCCCACCGGCCGTACACCGCACCGCGGTTGACGCAGGACGGCGGCGGCCACGCGCTGCGCGGTCGCGACCGGGCCGAGGACGAGTGCGGTGTGCGGGTGGCGCAGCAGCGCGGCGCGCCGCCGCGCGTGCACGGCTCCGCGCAGCACACAGCCGGCCGTCGCCTGCAGCGCGAGCCCCGCCAGCACGGTACGGAGGGACAGCGCGTGCTCCGGCCGGTACGCCGCGAGGAGCGCCGCGAGCGCCAGCCAGGCCACCGCGATACGGCCGCACACGGCGGGCAGTTCTTCCAGCAGCCCCGGTACCGGCGGCCGCCCGTCGCGCCGGCGCAGCAGCAGCGACAGGACGATCAGCAGGGTGACGAGCAGGGGCTGGCGGGGGGCCTCGGAGAGCACCGGGGCGCCCGCCAGGGCGGCGACGCCGTCCGCCGCGAGCAGCGGGACGGGCGAGGCCGGCCGGGTCGGGCGCCGCGGGGCGGACAGCCGGAAAGCGGTGGCGGTGCCGCGCGGCGGCATCACCGAGACTGGTGAGGATCCGTGCTCCCGCGGCGGTACGCCGGGGGAGGGCACGGTACGTTCGGCGGTCACGAGTGGATGGACTCCCTGTACTCGGTGGGCTCGACGCGCTGCGTCGTCCGGTTCGGCTCGGCGCCACGTCCGGTGTCGAGCCGCTGACCGTGCTCAGCGCTGGGGGTGGCGGCGGTCCATGGGCCGAGCAGATCGCGATAGACGTCCGAGACGGCCTCGGCGGTGTGCCGCACGTCGTGGGTCGACAGCACGTGCCGGCGGCCCTGGTCGCCGAGCGACTCGCGCAGCAGCGGGTCGATCAGCAGCTCGGTGACGGCCCCGGCCAGCGCCGCCGCGTTCTCCGGCGGGACCAGGCACCGGGCGGAGAAGGAGGACGGCAGGCTCTCGCGGGCGCCGTCGACGTCCGTGACCACCACGGGCCGCCCGCAGGCCATCGCCTCCAGCGGCGCCAGGGCCATGCCCTCCCAGCGGGACGGCAGGACGACGAGGTCGGCGACCTGGTACCAGGGGGAGGCGTCGGCGACGGCTCCCGTGAACACCACGGATTCCGGGGCGCCTTCACGGAGCCGGTCGTGGTCCGGCCCGTCGCCGACCAGGACGAGGCGGGCGTCGGGCACCCTGCGCACGACGTCGTCCCACGCCCGCAGCAGGACGTCCTGTCCCTTCTGCCGGCACAGCCGCCCCACGCACACCACGAGCGGTGCCGCCGGGTGGAGGCCGGCCAGCGGTGCGAGCCCGGAGCGCACGATGCCGGCGGTGGCCGGGTGGAAGCGCTCCGGGTCGATGCCGTTGGGGACGACGGTCCACCGGCCGGTGATCCTGGCGCCCATGCCGGTCGCCCGCTCGGCCTCGCTCACACACACCGTGCGTGAGGCCCAACGCGCCCCCCAGCGCTCCCACATGAGCGCCAGGGCAGCGGTGCCGCCGCCGACCGCCTCGAACGACCAGGCGTGCGGCTGGAAGACCGTCGGGATCCGCCCGCGTACCGCGAGGCGTCCGGCGAGTCCGGCCTTCGCGCTGTGCGCGTGCACCAGATCGGGACGCACCTCGTCGATCACCCGGGCCAGATGCCGTACCTCCCGGACGAGCGACGTACCCGGCGACCGCGTCGCGTGCCAGTGCCGTACGCGCGCGCCGAGCGTCCGCAGTCGCGCGGTGAGCACGCTGTCGGGGCAGGCCACGGTGACGTCCAGGCCGTCCGAGAGCTGCGCCGCGACCAGGTCCGTCACAACGCGCGCCACGCCGCCGTCCACCGGTTGGGTGAGGTGCAGGACTCTGGGGTTGGGGGCGGTGGATGACAGTTGCATGTGCGCGGATTCCTCGCTCGCGAAGGCGTTCGGGGCGGGCGGCGACGGACTCATCGCCGTGCGTCGACGGCGACGAAGAGCACGCCGGCCCACGCCGCGTCCTGCTGGGATCGGATCCGGAAGGTCGCCTGGTCGCCGCCCTGCTGCAGACCGTCTCCGAGAGAGAACACATCGGAGTCGTAGCCGAGGGTGTTGGCGTGGGCGGGCACACGCGACGCATCCGCCCCGGGCTCACTGATGGTGGAGTTGAGGACGTCGTCCCTGGGGTTGGCGGCGTTGGTGAGTGCGGTCCCGGACTGGCCGGTCGCCACGGTGAACGAGTCGCCGCCGACGCCGCGGTCGCCGTTGTACGTCACCAGGCCCGCACGTCCCCACGCGCCCGCGGCGAAGCCCAGGCCGGTCACGCGGATCTCCTGGTCACCGGACCTGAGCGAGGTGAAGCCGTCCCAGACCGCGAGGTTCCGCAGCGGCTCCCCCGAGTTCTCGTAGGCCACCACGAGCGTCCAGCCGCCCCATGCGCCGGCCGTCGACCTGCCCATGGCGATGTTGATCTGCGCCACGGTGTACAGGCCCGACCCGCCCTCCCGCACCAGCCCCGTCACGTCCGCCGAGGCCTGGAAGGCGTCCATGCCGTCCAGCACGCGGTGGCCGACCAGCGTGTCGGCGATCAACTGCTTGTACTCTCCGCCGGGTTCGGCGATCAGCACCCGCCCGTTGTCCTCCGGCGGCTTCTGCTCGCCCACCCGCAGGTTGCCGCCCCAGTACAGGCGCGCGTACGTCACCCGGGAGCCGCTGGGCAGGCTCACCTCCGAGCGGGAGGAGTTGTAGGTGTTGGGGTCGCGGTCGACATCGATGTAGAACATGTCGAAGTCGCCGTTCACAGCCATACCGCCCGCCTGCGCGTCCGGGCACGAAGGCCTCTGGGCCGCGCGGCAGGTGATCGAGGCGTTGGCAGCGCGTACGATGCCGCCGTGCTGCAGCGCGCGGTACCGCTCGGCGAAGGCGAGGCTCTCGGCCTCCGGCGAGGGCGCCGCGGCCGGCGCGGCGGCCGGGGAACTGCTGGCTGCCCACATCGCGGCAAGGGCGAGGACGCCCACGGTCGCGCGGCGAAACAGCGGGCCCAGGGAATGGCGCATGACCGGTCGTTGCCCTTTCGGAACAGGTGGCCGTGGCGGCAGCGCCACGAGTGCGATGTGTCCGCGCTGAGGAGTGCGTCGGGCGGTTCGCAACTCTAGTCATCAATCGGACATAGTCGATGAAATTCGGTGAAGTCTGACAAGTGTGTCGGAATCGTGAAATCGCAAGTGTTTGCTGGTTCCGGCCGCCGTCCCCCGTGCCGGACAGCGCCTCCGCCCGGCGATGGCCGGGCCGTTACTCCATCAGGGGTCGAGGGCGATGCGATCTGACAAAGCGTCTGATCAGGCCGGACGCGGCAAAAGGGGGAATTATGAATTCCCGAAAAGCCTATGAATGCTTGCGTAAAGCCCTTGGTTCTTTCACGGTGGGCTCAAGATCCATCGCCGTCGAAAGGAATCCCCATGCGTGCTCTGCCCGCACGGCGCATCGCGTACAGCGCACTGTGCGCCGCCCTTCTGGTCGGGATCACCGGCCCCGTCGCCATGGCGGCCGACCCGGCCCGCGGGCACGGCCATGTGGCCTCCGATGCCCGGCTTCTTCCCGGCGCTGACGTGCGCCTCGTGCAGATCGGGAAACTCAACTGGGGCACGCTCACCCCCGTCGCCGACCTGCTGAACGCCGTACTCCATGACAACAACGGCAGACTGACCGCGGCCGAGGCGACGAAGCTGGGAGACGCCGCGAAGGCCGCCCTGGCCGAGGTGGCCGCCGAGGATGCGCAGACCCCGGCCCCCGTGGCGCCCCTGACCCCGGCGCCGGTCGTGCTGCCGGCTCCCGTCCTGCCCGCTCCCGCCCTGCCCGCCCTGGTGCCCGACCGGCGCGCCGCCGACCCCGTGACCGACCTGCTGGACCTCGTGCTGGGGGCTGTCACCGGCCTCCTGGAAGGGGTCACCGGTGGGGCCGGAGGCCTCCTTCCCCTGGTCGACGACCTGCTGGGCGGGGCGGACGAACTCCTCGCCGAACTGACCTCGGCCGAACCGGTGCTTCAGGACGAGGAAGCCGTTCCGTCGGCGACATCGAGCATGACGTCCACCATGACGTCCAGCATGTCGGTGACATCGGAAGCGGAGCCCGACGACTTCTTCTCGACCCAGACCTCGGTGCTGACGCCGCTGCTGCCGCCGGCCCCTTGAGCCCGTCCAGTCGTGGTGCCGGCCTCAGGGAACGGCGCCACGACTGTTGTCCCTTTCCGGCGCGAGGTCCGGTCTTTTAATAGATCTCGTATGAGGTATTGGCAATCTTCGGCAGTTCCGGTTTCCGCCCAGGCCAGGGCTCGTTAGGCACGGCGACAGAAACCACTCCGGCGACGTGCGTTGCCGAAGAAAGGAACACGATGAAGTCTCTGAAGGCTGCCGCCGTCTTTGCCGGGTCCTTGATCGCCGCTGGTTCCGCCACGCCGGCGTTCGCCCAGGACGCCATGGTCGCCCCGAGCGCCCCCGCCGCTCAGAGCGTTCCGGATGTGCAGAGCGCTCCGGTGGCCCAGAGTGCTCCGGCTGCCCCGGTCGCCCAGGCCGCCCCGGTTGCCCAGTCCGCCCCGGCGCAGAGCGCTCCCGTCGCTCAGAGCGCTCCCGCTGTTCAGAGTGCCCCGGTCGCCCAGGCCGCTCCGCAGCCCGCTCCGGCCGCTCCGGTTGCCCAGCCCGCTCCCGCTCCCCAGCCTGCTCCGGCTGTTCAGAGCGCTCCGGTCGCTCCGCCTGCTCCGCAGCCGGCTCCGGCCGCTCAGCCCGCCCCCGCCCCCGAGCCCGCTCCGGCCGCTCAGAGCTCGCGCGACCTGGCGTCCACCGACCTCACCGGCGGCGTGAGCACCAAGGTTCCCCTGGACGTGACCGCCGAAGGCAAGGAGTCGCTGGTCCACACGGTGAAGAACGCCGCGGGCACCCTGAACGAGGCCAAGCCGGCGCACGGCAACCTGTGGTTCTAGGGCTGGAACCACGCCCTGCGGAGGGCCGGTCCTCGGAACGTCCGAGGAC
>NZ_JBHUQX010000217.1:786-15498 GCF_042674225.1 Streptomyces sp. NPDC056948 | reverse complement strand
CCGTTTTTTTTCGCTGGGGGGGCTCCCGGGGGGGGGTTCTGGGGGCCCCGCGCCCCCCGCCCCCCCCCCCGCCGCGCCTCCGGCGGATACGGCAAGGAGACCGTCCTCTTCCTCGACGAGATCCACCGCTTCAGCAAGGCCCAGCAGGACTCCCTGCTCCCGGCCGTCGAGAACCGCTGGGTGACGCTGATTGCGGCGACGACGGAGAACCCGTACTTCTCGGTGATCTCGCCCCTGCTGTCCCGCTCCCTGCTGCTCACCCTCGAACCGCTCACCGACGACGACATCAAGGGCCTCATCCAGCGCGCCCTCACCGACGAGCGGGGCCTCAAGGACGCCGTCGGCCTCCCCGAGGAGACCGAGAGCCACCTCCTGCGCATCGCCGGCGGTGACGCCCGCCGCGCCCTCACCGCCCTGGAGGCGGCCGCCGGAGCCGCCCTCGACAAGGGCGAGACGGAGATCGGCCTGACCACCCTGGAGGAGACGGTCGACCGGGCCGCCGTGAAGTACGACCGCGACGGCGACCAGCACTACGACGTGGCCAGTGCCCTGATCAAGTCCATCCGCGGCTCCGACGTCGACGCCGCCCTGCACTATCTGGCCCGGATGATCGAGGCCGGCGAGGACCCCCGCTTCATCGCCCGCCGCCTGATGATCTCCGCCAGCGAGGACATCGGCCTGGCCGATCCGAACGCCCTGCCGATCGCGGTAGCCGCCGCCCAGGCCGTCGCCATGATCGGCTTCCCCGAGGCCGCCCTCACCCTCAGCCACGCCACGATCGCCCTCGCCCTGGCGCCCAAGTCCAACGCCGCGACCACCGCGATCGGCGCCGCCCTGGAGGACGTACGCAAGGGGCACGCCGGCTCCGTGCCCGCGCACCTGCGCGACAGCCACTACAAGGGCGCGACCAAGATCGGCCACGGCCAGGGCTACGTCTACCCGCACGACCTGACCGAGGGCATCGCCGCCCAGCAGTACGCCCCGGACGCGCTCAAGAACCGCGAGTACTACACACCGACCCGGCACGGCGCCGAGGCCCGCTACGCGGACGCGGTCGAGTGGACCCGGAAGAACCTCGGTCGAAAGCGGTCCTGAGCACCCTGTAAACTCGGCTGGAGTGCCGCGTCCCGTGCAGTCAGAACGGGACAGTCGGCCGGAGCCGATCCTCGGACCGGCTCCAGGAGCGTCGCGCACCGTCGAACGGTGTCGCGGGCAGCCCACCACCACCCGTCCCGCGACGGGACCGGCCGGTGGGCCACTCGCGTGCTGCACGTATGTGCCCAGACCAGGGAGCGGCTGCCCGACAGGTCCCCAGCGGACCCGGAGGGTTTCCCCGGCTGCGGATGCGACCTCCCACAACCCTGACAAGCCGAAACCAGGAGAAGAGAAACAGTGGCGAACCAGTCCCGCCCCAAGGTCAAGAAGTCGCGTGCCCTCGGCATCGCGCTGACCCCGAAGGCCGTCAAGTACTTCGAGGCCCGCCCCTACCCCCCGGGTGAGCACGGCCGCGGCCGCAAGCAGAACTCGGACTACAAGGTCCGTCTGCTCGAGAAGCAGCGTCTGCGCGCGCAGTACGACGTGTCCGAGCGCCAGCTCGTCCGCGCCTACGACCGTGCCTCCAAGGTCCAGGGCAAGACCGGTGAGGCCCTGATCATCGAGCTCGAGCGCCGTCTCGACGCGCTGGTCCTGCGCTCGGGCATCGCCCGCACGATCTACCAGGCCCGCCAGATGGTCGTCCACGGCCACATCGCGGTCAACGGCAAGAAGGTCGACAAGCCCTCCTTCCGTGTCCGTCCGGACGACGTCGTGCAGGTCCGCGACCGCTCCAAGGAGAAGACGCTCTTCACGATCGCCCGTGAGGGTGGCTTCGCCCCCGACGGTGAGACCCCGCGCTACCTCCAGGTGAACCTCAAGGCCCTGGCGTTCCGCCTGGACCGCGAGCCGAACCGCAAGGAGATCCCGGTGATCTGCGACGAGCAGCTCGTCGTCGAGTACTACGCCCGCTGATCCTCGGCAGGCACGCGGTACTACAGCCCGCCGTCTCCCCGTCCCTTCCGGACGGGCGAGGCGGCGGGCTTTCGCGAATCCGCCGTCGCCGGGCGGCAATCCGGTACGGAGCCGCACCCCCGGCGCGATAGGCTCGTGGCACGACTTTCTCGTATTCAGGCAGATGTTCAGGCACGTTTCAGGGAGCGGGTGCACACAGTGTCCGGTGGAGAGGTGGCCGGAATCCTGGTGGCCGTCTTCTGGGCGATCCTGGTCTCCTTCCTCGCCGTCGCGCTGGCGAGGCTGGCCCAGACGCTCAGGGCGACCACCAAGCTCGTGGCGGATGTGACCGACCAGGCCGTCCCGCTGCTGGCCGACGCCTCCTCGGCGGTGCGCTCCGCGCAGACCCAGATCGACCGGGTCGACTCGATCGCCTCCGACGTCCAGGAGGTGACGTCGAACGCCTCCGCGCTGTCGACCACCGTCGCCTCCACCTTCGGCGGCCCCCTGGTCAAGGTCGCCGCCTTCGGCTACGGCGTGCGCCGGGCCCTCGGCGGCCGCAAAGAGGACGTGTCCGCCAAGGCGTCCAGGCGTACCGTGATCGTGGGCCGCACGATCTCTCGACGCAGCGCCCGACGGAAGAGGGACTGAGAGCAAGCGATGTTCCGCCGTACCTTCTGGTTCACCACGGGCGTCGCCGCCGGCGTGTGGGCCACCACCAAGGTCAACCGCAAGCTGAAGCAGCTGACGCCCGAGAGCCTCGCCAGAGCCGCGGGCAACAAGGCGATCGAGGCCGGCCACCGGCTCAAGGACCGCGCGGTCGACTTCGCGCTCGACGTCCGGGACAACATGGCCCAGCGGGAGGAAGAGCTGGGGGATGTCCTGGGCATCAACAGCGACCCCGAACTCCCCGCACCCCGGCGGTACACCGCCATCGAGAACCGCAGCAACCCGAAGTACGTCGACAGCGACAGGACGACGTACTCGTACAACCGGAATGAGGACCACTGATGGAGTCGGCTGAGATTCGCCGCCGCTGGTTGAGCTTCTTCGAGGAGCGCGGTCACACCGTCGTCCCTTCGGCGTCGCTCATCGCGGACGACCCGACTCTGCTCCTCGTCCCGGCCGGCATGGTGCCCTTCAAGCCCTACTTCCTGGGTGAGGTCAAGCCGCCGTACGCGCGCGCCACCAGCGTGCAGAAGTGCGTCCGCACGCCGGACATCGAAGAGGTCGGCAAGACCACCCGGCACGGCACGTTCTTCCAGATGTGCGGCAACTTCTCCTTCGGCGACTACTTCAAGGAAGGCGCCATCAAGTACGCCTGGGAGCTGCTCACCGGCTCCCAGGACAAGGGCGGTTACGGCCTCGACCCCGAGCGCCTGTGGATCACCGTCTACAAGGACGACGACGAGGCCGAGCGCATCTGGCACGACGTCGTCGGCGTGCCGAAGGAGCGCATCCAGCGCCTCGGCATGAAGGACAACTACTGGTCGATGGGCGTCCCCGGACCCTGCGGCCCCTGTTCCGAGATCAACTACGACCGCGGCCCCGAGTTCGGCGTCGAGGGCGGCCCCGCCGTCAACGACGAGCGGTATGTGGAGATCTGGAACCTCGTCTTCATGCAGTACGAGCGCGGCGAGGGCATCGGCAAGGACAACTTCGAGATCCTCGGTGACCTCCCGAGCCAGAACATCGACACCGGCCTCGGCCTCGAGCGCCTCGCCATGATTCTGCAAGGCGTGCAGAACATGTACGAGATCGACACCTCGATGGCCGTCATCGACAAGGCCACCGAGCTGACCGGCGTCCGCTACGGCGACGCCCACGACTCGGACGTGTCCCTGCGGGTGGTCACGGACCACATGCGCACCTCCGTGATGCTCATCGGCGACGGCGTCACCCCGGGCAACGAGGGCCGTGGCTATGTGCTGCGGCGCATCATGCGCCGCGCCATCCGCAACATGCGTCTGCTCGGTGCCACCGGTCCGGTCGTCAAGGACCTGATCGACACCGTGATCGGCATGATGGGCCAGCAGTATCCCGAGCTCATCACGGACCGCGAGCGCATCGAGAAGGTCGCCGTCGCCGAGGAGAACGCCTTCCTCAAGACGCTGAAGGCCGGCACCAACATCCTCGACACGGCCGTCACCGACACCAAGGCCTCCGGCGGCACCGTCCTGCCCGGCGACAAGGCCTTCCTGCTCCACGACACCTGGGGCTTCCCGATCGACCTCACCCTGGAGATGGCCGCCGAGCAGGGCCTCTCCGTGGACGAGGACGGCTTCCGCCGTCTGATGAAGGAGCAGCGGGAGCGCGCCAAGGCCGACGCCCAGGCCAAGAAGACCGGCCACGCCGGCACCGGCGCCTACCGCGAGATCGCCGACAAGGCCGGTGCCACCGACTTCATCGGCTACACCGCCACCGAGGGCGAGTCGACGATCGTGGGCATTCTCGTCGACGGCGCCTCCTCCCCGGCCGCCACCGAGGGCGACGAGGTCGAGATCGTCCTCGACCGCACCCCGTTCTACGCCGAGGGCGGCGGCCAGATCGGTGACACCGGCCGGATCAAGGTCGACACGGGTGCCGTCATCGAGATCCGCGACTGTCAGAAGCCGGTCCCGGGCGTGTACGTCCACAAGGGCGTCGTCCAGGTCGGCGAGGTCACCGTCGGCGCCACGGCCCATGCCTCGATCGACTCCCGTCGCCGCACGGCCATCGCCCGCGCCCACTCGGCCACGCACCTCACCCACCAGGCGCTGCGCGACGCCCTCGGCCCGACGGCCGCCCAGGCCGGTTCCGAGAACCAGCCCGGCCGCTTCCGCTTCGACTTCGGCTCGCCGTCCGCCGTTCCCACGGCCGTGATGACCGACGTCGAGCAGCGGATCAACGAGGTCCTCTCCCGCGATCTGGACGTGCGCGCCGACGTCATGGGCATCGACGAGGCCAAGAAGGCCGGCGCCATCGCCGAGTTCGGCGAGAAGTACGGCGACCGTGTGCGCGTGGTGACCATCGGTGACTTCTCCAAGGAGCTGTGCGGCGGCACGCATGTACACAACACCGCCCAGCTCGGCCTGGTGAAGCTGCTCGGCGAATCCTCCATCGGCTCCGGTGTCCGCCGCATCGAGGCCCTGGTCGGTGTCGACGCCTACAACTTCCTCGCCCGTGAGCACACGGTCGTCGCCCAGCTCCAGGAGCTGATCAAGGGCCGTCCGGAGGAGCTCCCGGAAAAGGTCTCCGCCATGCTCGGCAAGCTGAAGGACGCCGAGAAGGAGATCGAGAAGTTCCGCGCCGAGAAGGTCCTCCAGGCCGCCGCCGGTCTCGCCGAGTCCGCCAAGGACGTCCGTGGCATTGCTGTCGTGACGGGTCAGGTCCCGGACGGCACGACCGCCGACGACCTGCGCAAGCTCGTGCTCGACGTGCGCGGACGCATCCAGGGTGGACGGGCCGCCGTGGTGGCTCTGTTCACGGTGGCGAACGGTAAGCCGCTCACGGTCATCGCCACCAACGAGGCCGCCCGAGAGCGCGGCCTCAAGGCCGGCGACCTGGTCCGCACGGCCGCCAAGACCCTCGGCGGCGGCGGTGGCGGCAAGCCGGACGTCGCCCAGGGCGGCGGCCAGAACCCGGCTGCCGTCGGTGACGCCGTCGACGCCGTCCAGCGCCTGGTCGCCGAGACGGCCAAGTAAGAAACGGGTCAGGAAAGATGCGCAGAGGACGTCGACTCGCAATCGACGTCGGGGACGCCCGCATCGGGGTCGCCTCGTGCGACCCCGACGGGATCCTCGCAACCCCGGTGGAGACAGTCCCGGGGCGTGACATCCCCGCAGCTCAGCGGCGGTTGAAGCAACTCGTCGAGGAGTACGAGCCGCTCGAGGTCGTCGTCGGACTCCCGCGCTCCCTCAAGGGGGGCGAGGGCCCGGCCGCGGTCAAGGTCCGTGCCTTCGTCCAGGAACTGGCCCGCATGATCGCCCCGGTTCCGGTCAGACTCATTGACGAACGTATGACCACGGTGACGGCCAGTCAGGGACTGCGCGCTTCCGGTGTGAAGTCCAAGAAGGGCCGCTCCGTGATCGACCAGGCAGCTGCGGTGGTCATCCTCCAGCAGGCGCTTGAATCCGAACGGGTGTCAGGTAAAGCACCCGGCGAAGGCGTCGAAGTGGTCATCTGATCGCGATACGGTAACGTTCCGCGCGATGCGCCGGTGTTCGAACAGCTGACGCACCAGAGAGAGGCGGACGGGAGCCCGGCCGGAAGCCGAGCGACCGCCGCCTCGCGGCTCTAGGGGATCGATGACTGAGTATGGCCGGGGCCAAGGCTCCGAACCGTGGCATCCGGAGGACCCGTTGTACGGGGACGGCGGATGGGGAGGAGAGCAGGCCCACCCGGGTCAGCAATCCCCCTACGGCGGCCAGCCACAGCACTATCCAGAGCAGCCGCAGCAGTCGCAGTACGGCGACTGGGGCACCGGTGAGCAGGCCGGATACGGTCAGGCGCAGCAGCACTACCAGTACGGCCAGCAGTACGCGGCACAGGCTCAAGGGCATCAGCAGTACCCGGGGCAGGGGGACCACGGTCACCCGCAGGACCCGGGGTACCACCAGCAGCAGTACGACAACGGCGGGTGGGCCACCGGCACGCACCAGCAGGTCTCGTATCCGGGCGACCCCGCCGACCCGTACGGGCAGCAGCAGGCCGGCGCCTACGGCGGAGGCCAGTCCGACTACTACGGCACACCCGACGCGTATCCGCCGCCGGAGCCGCCCGGCCGGCGCCGGGCCGAGCCGGAGCCCGAGCCCGACTGGGACCCCGGCCCCGACCAGGGCGAGCACGCCTTCTTCGCGGGCGGCGACGACGATGACGACGGCGAGGAGCCGGGGGACCGCCGCCGACGCGACGAGCAGCGGGGTCGCGGCGGCAAACCCAAGAAGCGCCGCAGCGGAATGGCCTGCCTGGTGGTCGTCCTCATCCTCGGCGGAGGCGTGGCAGGCGCCGGCTGGTTCGGCTACCAGTTCTACCAGGATCGTTTCGGCGACGCCCCGGACTTCGCGGGCGACGGCAGCGGGAAACAGGTCACCGTCGAGATCCCCAGGGGAGCGGGTGGCTACGAGATCGGGCAGGTGCTGAAGGACGCCGGCGTCGTCAAGAGCGTCGACGCTTTCGTCACGGCTCAGGCGAACAATTCCAACGGCAATGCCATCCAGGACGGCGTGTACACGCTGCAGAAGCAAATGTCGGCCGACAGTGCGGTCGAACTGATGCTCAGTCCGGAGAGCCGCGACAACCTGATCATCGCCGAGGGCAAGCGCAACGCCGACATCTATCGGCTCATCGACAAGCGGCTGGAGGTCAAGGACGGCACCACCGCCGCGGTCGCCAAGAAGGACTACAAGAAGCTCGGCCTGCCCGCCTGGGCGCTGAACCAACCGAACGTCAAGGACCCGCTGGAAGGGTTCCTCTACCCCTCCAGTTACGGCATCGCCAAGGGGCAGAAGCCCGAAGGCGTGCTGAAGCAGATGGTGACACGGGCCACCGAGACCTACGAGAAGCTCGGGGTGGAGAAGAAGGCCACGAGCCTCGGCCTCGAAGACCCCTGGCAGCTGATCACGGTCGCGAGCATGGTTCAGGCCGAGGGCACCAGCCACGCGGACTTCCGCAAGATGGCCGAGGTCGTCTACAACCGGATGAAGCCCGGAAACCCGCAGACCAACGGCTTGCTGGAGTTCGACTCCACGTACAACTACATCAAGAACCAGAGCAAGATCGACCTGAGCCTGAGCGAGCTGCGGACCTACGACAACCCGTACAACACGTACTTCCACAAGGGGCTGACGCCCGGGCCGATCGACAATCCCGGCGAGGACGCGATCAAGGGCGCCCTCAACCCGACGGACGACGGCTGGTACTACTTCATCTCGCTGGACGGCAAGACCAGTGAGTTCACCAAGACCAACGCCGAGCACCAGAAGCTGGTCGACAAGTTCAACGCCTCGCGGAACAACTGAGGAAACCCTGATGGCCGCACCACGCCGGGCCGCCGTACTCGGCTCCCCGATCGCCCACTCGCTCTCCCCGGTCCTGCACCGCACGGCCTACGAGGAGTTGGGACTGAGCGGCTGGACGTACGACAGGTTCGAGGTCGACGAGGCCGCCCTGCCCGGGTTCTTCGAGACGCTCGGTGCCGAGTGGGCGGGGCTCTCGCTGACCATGCCGCTGAAGCGCGCCGTGATCCCGCTGCTCGACGGAATCAGCGAGACAGCGGCCTCGGTCGACGCGGTCAACACGGTGGTCTGCACCCGGGACGGCCGCCGGACCGGTGACAACACCGACATCCCCGGCATGGTCGCGGCTTTGCGAGAGCACGGCATCGACAAGGTCGAGGCCGCCGCGGTCCTCGGCGCGGGTGCCACCGCCTCGTCCGCGCTGGCCGCGCTGTCGCGGATCTGCCCCGGCGAGATCGCCGTGTACGTCCGCAGCGAGGCCCGGGCCGCCGAGATGCGGCAATGGGCCGAGCGGCTCGAGGTCCCGGTGCGCATCGCCGACTGGGCGGACGCCGAGCAGGCCCTGCGGGCCCCGCTGGTGATCAGCACCA
The DNA here is from genome assembly GCF_042674225.1 of Streptomyces sp. NPDC056948. Taxonomy (NCBI): domain Bacteria; kingdom Bacillati; phylum Actinomycetota; class Actinomycetes; order Kitasatosporales; family Streptomycetaceae; genus Streptomyces; species Streptomyces sp. NPDC056948. Next base: position 6,926 of record NZ_JBHUQX010000217.1, on the reverse strand, counting down.
CGCCGGCCGGTGTCACCGACGCCCTCGCCCGGTCCGTGCCAGAGCGGCCGGCGGCCCTCTTCGACGTCCTCTACGACCCCTGGCCGACGGTCCTCGCCGCCCGCTGGTCGGCGTACGGCGGCGCGGTCGTCAGCGGCCTCGACCTGCTGGTGCACCAGGCCGTGCTACAGGTCGAGCAGATGACGGGACAGGCCCCGGCCCCCCTGGACGCCATGCGAAAAGCGGGCGAACGCGCTCTCGCGGCCCGATAAGCTCCGCTCGTTCCGCAGGGGGCGGAACAGGGGGGATGACGAACCATGTCCACAGGCGTGCCTCAGGCGTCCGCGAAGTCCCAGATATTCGAGTCCCTGCTGGGATTCCTGCCCGACTGGGTGCAGATCACGGTGATCGCCCTGATCGTGCTCGCGGTCCTCGCGTCCTGGGCGGTCAAGATCAAGCGCAAGATCGCCTACCGGCGGGCCGTGCGGAGCGGGCAGCCCGTCCACGCGGCGGCCCACTACGGGCAGGGCCGCGGAGCGGACCACCTGGGGGAGTACGCACCTCAGCAGGCACCGCGGCAGGGCAGTGGGGCCGACTACCTGGGCGCCTACGCGCCGCAGCAGGCGCAGTCCGCGCAGCAGCCGAGCGGTGCGGACTTCCTCGGCGCGTACGCGCCGCAGCGGCAGACCGGCGGCCCGGCCTCGTCCGCCTGATGGACCGGCGGCCGGGTCCGCGCTCCGGACGTGGGAGGATCGTAGGTGGCGGACCGGGGCCGCGCACCCGGTCCGGCCGTCGCCGTACGAGATGACGCGCGTACGCAGGGCAGTACGGGCGCGAGCACTGAGGAGCACCGTTGAGCAGGTTGCGCTGGCTGACCGCTGGGGAGTCCCACGGTCCCGCACTCGTCGCGACGCTGGAGGGTCTGCCCGCCGGCGTGCCGATCACCACGGACATGGTGGCGGACCATCTCGCGAGGCGGCGCCTGGGCTATGGGCGCGGCGCCCGGATGAAGTTCGAGCGCGACGAGATCACCTTCCTCGGCGGCGTCCGGCACGGCCTCACCCTCGGCTCCCCGGTCGCGGTCATGGTGGGCAACACCGAGTGGCCGAAGTGGGAACAGGTCATGGCGGCCGACCCGGTCGACCCCGAGATCCTCGGCGGGCTGGCCCGCAACGCCCCGCTGACCCGCCCGCGGCCCGGCCACGCCGACCTCGCCGGCATGCAGAAGTACGGCTTCGACGAGGCCCGGCCGATCCTGGAGCGCGCCTCGGCGCGTGAGACCGCGGCCCGTGTGGCCCTCGGCGCGGTGGCCCGGTCGTACCTGAAGGAGACGGCCGGCATCGAGATCGTCTCCCACGTGGTGGAGCTGGCGGCCGCGAAGGCGCCGTACGGCGTGTACCCGACGCCGGCGGACGTGGAGAAGCTGGACGCGGACCCGGTGCGCTGCCTGGACGCCGACGCGTCGAAGGCGATGGTCGCCGAGATCGACCAGGCCCACAAGGACGGCGACACCCTCGGCGGTGTGGTCGAGGTGCTGGCCTACGACGTGCCGGTCGGCCTCGGTTCGCACGTGCACTGGGACCGGCGTCTCGACGCCCGGCTGGCCGCGGCCCTCATGGGCATCCAGGCGATCAAGGGTGTGGAGGTCGGCGACGGCTTCGACCTGGCGCGGGTGCCCGGCTCCAAGGCCCACGACGAGATCGTGACCACCGACGAAGGCATCCGGCGCACCTCCGGCCGCTCCGGCGGCACCGAGGGCGGGCTGACCACCGGTGAGCTGCTGCGGGTGCGGGCGGCCATGAAGCCGATCGCGACCGTCCCGCGGGCGCTCAAGACGGTGGACGTCGTGACCGGTGAGGCGACGGCCGCCCACCACCAGCGCTCCGACGTGTGCGCGGTGCCGGCGGCCGGCATCGTCGCCGAGGCGATGGTCGCCCTCGTCCTCGCGGACGCGGTGGCCGAGAAGTTCGGCGGCGACAGCGTGGCCGAGACCGGCCGCAACGTCCGGTCCTACCTCGACAACCTGGCCATCCGGTGACCCCGCTGATCGTGCTGGTCGGCCCGATGGGCGTGGGCAAGTCCACCGTCGGACAGTCGCTGGCCGAGCGGCTCGGGGCCGGATACCGGGACACCGACGACGACATCGTCGCCGCGCAGGGCCGGACGATCGCCGAGATCTTCGTGGAGGAGGGCGAGGCCGCCTTCCGCGCGATCGAGAAGCAGGCCGTGCGCGAGGCGCTGGCCGGGCACGACGGTGTGCTGGCCCTGGGAGGCGGCGCCGTCCTCGACCAGGACACCCGCGAGCTGCTCGCCGGGCAGCGGGTGGTGTACCTGTCGATGGACGTCGAGGAGGCGGTCAAGCGCACCGGCCTCAACGCGGCCCGGCCGCTGCTCGCCATCAACCCGCGCAAGCAGTGGCGCGAGCTGATGGAGGCCCGTCGGCACCTGTACGAGGAGGTCGCCACGGCCGTCGTCGCCACCGATGGCCGTACGCCCGAAGAGGTCACCGAAGTCGCCCTGGACGCACTGGAGTTGAAGGAAGCATGAGCGAGGCAGTGACGCGGATCCAGATCGGCGGCACGGCGGGCACCGAGCCCTACGAGGTCCTGGTGGGCCGGCAACTGCTGGGCGAACTGGCCGGGTTGATCGGCGGCAGGACCAAACGGGTCGCGATCGTGCACCCCGAGGCCCTGGCCGAGACCGGTGACGCCCTGCGCGCCGACCTGGCCGAGCAGGGCTACGAAGTGGTCGCCATCCAGGTGCCCAACGCGGAGGAGGCCAAGACCGCCGAGGTCGCCGCCTACTGCTGGAAGGCGCTGGGCCAGTCCGGGTTCACGCGCACGGACGTCATCGTCGGTGTCGGCGGCGGCGCGACCACGGACCTCGCCGGGTTCGTGGCCGCCACCTGGCTCCGCGGGGTGCGCTGGATCGCGATCCCGACCACCGTGCTGGCCATGGTCGACGCGGCCGTCGGCGGCAAGACCGGCATCAACACCGCCGAGGGCAAGAACCTGGTGGGTGCCTTCCACCCGCCCGCCGGTGTGCTCTGCGACCTGGCCGCGCTGGACTCCCTGCCGGTCAACGACTACGTCTCCGGGCTCGCGGAGGTCATCAAGGCCGGCTTCATCGCCGACCCGGTGATCCTCGACCTCATCGAGTCCGACCCCGAGGCCGCCCGCACCCCGGCCGGCCGGCACACCGCCGAGCTCATCGAGCGCTCCATCCGGGTGAAGGCCGACGTGGTGTCGTCCGACCTGAAGGAGTCGGGCCTGCGCGAGATCCTCAACTACGGCCACACGCTCGGCCACGCCATCGAGAAGAACGAGCGCTACAAGTGGCGCCACGGCGCGGCCGTGTCCGTGGGGATGCACTTCGCCGCCGAACTCGGCCGCCTGGCAGGCCGGTTGGACGACGCCACGGCCGACCGCCACCGCACCGTCCTCGAAGCGGTCGGCCTGCCGCTGTACTACCGCCACGACCAGTGGCCCAAGCTGCTGGAGACCATGAAGGTCGACAAGAAGTCCCGCGGCGACCTGCTGCGCTTCATCGTCCTCGACGGTCTGGCCAAGCCCACCGTCCTGGAGGGACCCGACCCGGCCGTGCTGCTCGCCGCGTACGGCGAAGTGGGGCAGTAAGTCCTCCCGCGCTCCTTCCGCCCGAAACAGCCTTACGGCGCCGGGCACTTCGGACCGCCCCCGGCCGTTCACACAACGATCGCCGGGGGCGGTACCGTTCGGTAGCAGCGGGTTCCGCCCCCGCAGTCAGCGCCCATCGCCTGTACGAGACGGAGTGGCACCGGATGCAGCACGCAGTGGGTTCTCCGCTGCCGCCGCCCCACCAGCCGGGGCAGGGACCGGCCGCCGGCTGGTCGCCGGCCGCACACCACCCGGGTTCGCACCACCCGGGCGCGCACCAGGGCTCCGCCCCCGTGCCCCCGCCGCCCCCGGCACCGGGATACCCCGCGCCACCGCCCGGGCCGGCCTCACCTCCGCATCAGGTCTCCGCTCCCGCCGCGCCGGACACCACCGGTCATGTGCCGCTGCCGCCGGGCGGTCCGGTCGCCATGCCCAGCGCGCCGCCCGCCGCGGCGGGCCCCGACCTGACGGGCACGACGCTCGCGGTGCTGCTCATCGGCCCCGCGGGTGCCGGGAAGACCAGCGTCGCCAAGTACTGGGCGGACCATCGCCGGATCCCCACGGCCCACATCAGCCTCGACGACGTACGCGAATGGGTCCGCTCGGGCTTCGCCGACCCCCAGTCCGGGTGGAACGACAACTCGGAAGCGCAGTACCGCCTCGCCCGCCGCACCTGCGGCTTCGCCGCGCGGAACTTCCTGGCCAACGGGATCTCCTGCATCCTCGACGACGCCGTCTTCCCCGACCGGCCCGTCGTCGGCCTCGGCGGCTGGAAGCGACACGTCGGGCCGGGCCTGCTGCCGGTCGTCCTCCTGCCGGGCCTGGAGATCGTCCTGGAGCGCAACGCCGAACGCTCCGGCAACCGCCGCCTCAGCGACGACGAGGTCGCCCGCATCCACGGCCGCATGGCCGGCTGGTACGGCTCGGGCCTCCCGATCATCGACAACTCCCAGCTCGACATCCCGCAGACGGCCCAGGTCCTGAACGACGTCCTGTCCCGCTCCATCGCCAGCCCGCCCCAGTGGTAGCCGCCCCGCTGCCCCACTCGGCCTCTCCCGAACGGCGCCGAACCCGCGAAGCTCATACGCTCGGGTCATGTCAGAGGTGTACGCGGCCCGCCGGACGCGTCTGAGGGAATACTGCAACGCGGGCGGCAGCGCGGCGGCGCTGGTCTCCCGCCCCGCCAACGTGCGCTATCTCGCGGGCCCCGCCCCGCATGGCGCCGTTCTGCTGCTGGGCAAGACCGAGGACCTCCTGGTGTGTGCCGGCCCGATCGAAGGCCGCTCCACCCAGGAGCGCCCCGACGAGGCCCTGCGCGTCCAGAACCTGCCCGGATCCGGCGGCGGCGACCCGGCCGTCGCGGCCGCCGGCCTCGCCACGAGACAGGGCGCCGACTCCCTCGCCGTGGAGGAGCACCACCTCACCGTGGCCCGGCACCGCGCCCTCGGCTCGGTCGCCCCCCGACTGCGCCTGACGGGCCTCGGCTGCGTCGTCGAGCAGCTCAGGGTGGTCAAGGACGAGGAGGAGATCTCCTGCCTCCGCATCGGCGCCGAGATCGCCGACCAGGCCCTGGGCGAACTGCTGGAGTCCATCCTCGTCGGCCGGACCGAGCGCCATCTCGCCCTGGAGCTCGAAAGACGCCTCGTCGACCACGGGGCCGACGGACCGGCCTTCCCGACTTCCGTCGCCACCGGGCCCAACGCCGGCCGCCCCGGGCACCGGCCCACCGACCGCCGTGTCGAAGAGGGCGACTTCCTTTCCGTCTGTCTCGGCGCGACGTATCGCGGCTACCGCTGTGAGATCGGCCGTACGTTCGTCATCGGCACGGCTCCCGCGGACTGGCAGATCGAGCTGTACGACCTGGTCTTCGCCGCCCAGCGCGCCGGACGTGAGAGCCTGGTACCCGGCGCCGCCTGCCGGGACGTCGACCGGGCCGCACGCCAGGTGCTGGACTCCGCGGGGTACACGGAGGGCCTCACGGCCCTGACCGGACACGGGGTCGGGCTCGAAATCGACGAGGACCCTCAATTGAGTCCCGCGGCCATGGGTAAACTGGACGCTTGCGTGCCGGTCACCGTCGAACCGGGGGTCCACCTCCCGGGCCGGGGTGGTGTCCGGATCGATGACACGCTCGTCGTTCGCCCCGAGGCGGACGGCGGACCCGAGCTACTCACCATCACGACCAAGGAGCTGCTCGCCCTGTAGGTAGGCAGGTGCGTGCCCCAGGGTCGTACGTCAGTCCAGGAGATTCCGCAACCGTGGCTTCCACGAACGACCTCAAGAACGGCCTGGTGCTCAAGCTCGAAGGCGGCCAGCTCTGGTCCGTCGTCGAGTTCCAGCACGTCAAGCCCGGCAAGGGCCCGGCCTTCGTGCGCACCAAGCTGAAGAACGTGCTTTCCGGCAAGGTCGTCGACAAGACGTTCAACGCCGGCGTCAAGGTCGAGACGGCCACCGTCGACAAGCGTGACATGCAGTTCTCCTACATGGACGGCGAGTACTTCGTCTTCATGGACATGGAGACCTTTG
>NZ_JBHUQX010000217.1:0-776 GCF_042674225.1 Streptomyces sp. NPDC056948 | reverse complement strand
ATGACCAGCTGATGGTCGACCGCAAGGCCGTCGGCGACGCCGCCAACTTCCTGATCGAGGGCTTCACGGCCACCGTCGCCCAGCACGAGGGCGAGGTGCTCTTCGTCGAGCTGCCGGCCGCCGTCGAGCTGGTCATCCAGGAGACCGAACCGGGCGTCCAGGGCGACCGCTCCACCGGCGGCACCAAGCCCGCCACGCTGGAGACCGGTTACCAGATCCAGGTGCCGCTCTTCATCACCACCGGTGAGAAGATCAAGGTCGACACCCGTTCCAGCGACTACCTCGGCCGGGTGAACAGCTAACCGTGGCTGCCCGTAACACGGCCCGCAAGCGCGCCTTCCAGATCCTCTTCGAGGGGGACCAGCGCGGCGCCGAGGTCCTGACGGTCCTCGCCGACTGGGTCCGGCTCTCCCGGGCCGACACCCGGCAGCCGCCGGTGAGCGAGTACACGATGGAGCTGGTCGAGGGCTACGCGCAGCGCGCGAAGCGCATCGACGAGCTGATCGCCCAGTACTCGGTCGGCTGGACGCTCGACCGGATGCCGGTCGTCGACCGCAACATCCTGCGGCTCGGCGCCTACGAGCTGATCTGGGTCGACGAGACCCCGGACGCCGTCGTCCTGGACGAGATGGTGCAGCTGGCCAAGGAGTTCTCGACGGACGAGTCGCCCTCGTTCGTGAACGGCCTGCTCGGTCGGCTGAAGGACCTCAAGCCCTCGCTCCGCCGCGACGAGGACTGAGCCAGACAGAACGCCGGAGGGCCCGCAGCGTGACTGC
>NZ_JBHUQX010000216.1:0-15611 GCF_042674225.1 Streptomyces sp. NPDC056948 | reverse complement strand
CCGTCGAACAGCCCTCGGTGCCGCTGTCGGCGCGGGCCGACGCCGAGACCGTGGCCCTCGCCCAGGCCGATCCGGCGGCCGCAGCGGCCGCCGCCAACGTCTGCGGCACCGGCTACACGCTGAAGAAGGGCATCCCGCTGCCCGTCGGCACCGACCCCGCCGAGCGCCTGGCGACCCTCTTCTCCTACGAGAGCGGCGGCAAGGGCTGCGTCATCCTCGACAACAACGTCGGCAAGGCGCAGTACATGTACGTGCAGGTCTGCAAGGTGGGCGGCACGGCCTGCGACCCGGACTCGGGCAGCTTCAGCGAGTACGCGGGCCCGGTCCGCGTCTCCAGCTTCGCCTGCGCCCCGGTGACCGCCAAGATGGGCTCGTCCTCCAGCAGCCTCTACATCAACTACAAGTCCGACTACGTCTTCCCCTGCGGCTGAGCAGGCATCCGGTGGTTACCCTGCCCCAATGACCACCTCTGCTGACTTCGCCGCCTACATCGCGTCCCTGCCCCGTGTCCTGGCCGGCGCTGCCGCGCTGTTCCGGGACGGCGAGGGCCGGGTCCTGCTCGTCGAGCCCAACTACCGGGAGGGCTGGACCCTGCCCGGCGGCACGATCGAGTCCGACGACGGCGAGACCCCGCGGCAGGGCGCGCGGCGCGAGACGGCCGAGGAGATCGGCCTGGACCGTGAGCTCGGCCGGCTGCTGGCGGTGGACTGGGTGCACGGCCCGGGGCGTCCGCCGCTGGTGGCGTATCTGTACGACGGCGGGGTGCTCGGCGAGGACGCCTTCAAGGCGATCCGCCTCCAGGAGGAGGAACTGCTGTCCTGGCGGCTCGTGCCGCGCGAGGAGCTGACCGAGTACCTCCCGGGCGCCCTCGGCCGCCGCGTCCTCACCGCCCTGGACGTGCTGGCGGAGGGCTCGGGCACGGCGGAGCTGGAGAACGGCCACCGGGTCGGCTGACAGGGCGGCGGGCCTCAGTCGCGCAGCGTGGGAGGACGTCCGCGCCGACGACGCGCCCAGCCCCATCTGAGCAGGATCAGCGCGAGGCACAGTCCTCCCACGCCGCCCAGCGGGTAGTACAGCCACCGGTCGGCGCCGCTCAGCGTGCCCAGGAGAGCGCAGGCCAGGGCGCCGATGGCGAGGACGAACAGGCTGAAGGTCTCCCAGCCGAACGTGCCGCTCTCCCGGTCGACCCGTTCGTCGAACTCCTGGCGCGCCTGTTCCTCGTACCGCTGCCGGGCCTGTGCCATGGCGAGCGTCTCGCGGACATGGTTCATCCCTTCCGGCACTACGGGCTCGCGGACACGACGACGAGGGCGGAGACGGCGAAGGCTGAAGCCGAAGCGTGTGGCGGCCATCATCTGTTTCCCCTTCCTGACCTACGTCAGCGCCAGGGCGGCGCCCAGCACGTCCGCCAGGCCTTGTACCAGCCGGACATGATCGACCGTCAGGTCGGTGGCCTTCGGTGCGTCCACCGCCAGCACGCCGAACTCCATGGCGCCGGCCGTCACCGGCACCGCGATGACCGACCGGTAGTCGGTGCCGCCCTGGTTCACCTTGCTGACCAGCCCGGTCGCCGCGCCCGCGTGGTAGGCGCTCCTGGCCTCCAGGATGTCGTGCAAGAGGTGGCTTCCGGCGGCTCCGTCGATCTTTGCACGGGGAGCGGAAGGGCGGCCCGCCCAGTCGTCGAGTTCGAATTCGTGCCGCGTCCGGTCGGTCAAGCGGTAGTACGCGCTCCGGGCGGTGGGGAGTCCGGCGGAATCCAGCCGGGCGGTGAGTGTGGCCGCGCCGACGAGCGCCGAGCGGCGGATCGTGGTCGACTCCGTGGAGCGGGTGGTGACCAGACCGGCGGGCGGTGTCGCGCCGGTCGCCGTGTACGCGGAGGCGTGTTCCTCTGTCAGCTTGCCCAGGGGTTTGGACAGTTGGAGCAGGACGTCGTTGTACCAGAGACGGATCTGCGCCGCCGTGTGGCTGGCTTCCTCGCGCGCCTTGGCCCGCTCCCTTTCGTTGAGGGCGGTCTCGCTCGCGGTGACCAGGACGACCATCAGGGCCAGCGCGGCGCCCGTCCACAGCGCGGTGTCCCGGTGCTTGCTGTGGTCGTCACCCGCGACGACCGAGGCGACGAAGGCGCCCGCGGCCAGGAAGCTGGCCAACGTCAGCAGGAAGATCTTCAACCAGTACTTCCGGAGCCACGCCATCCCGCCCCATCACCCCGATCCCCAGTTCGAACGCTGTGCTCCGGGGCGACCGAAGCCGCGCCCGACCTGCACAGACGCCGGAGGAGACGCACCGGTTCCCACCGGGCACGGCGGAGCACGCCTCTCGGATATCCGTTCGCCCCGGGCGGGCCGGCGTCCTACCCTCGGCTCATGGCCAAGCCCCTCGTCGCGCTCCTCACCGGCGCCGGTATCAGCACCGACTCAGGGATCCCGGACTACCGCGGGCCGAACGGGCTGTGGCGGCGGGATCCGGAGGCCGAGAAGCTCGTGACGTACGAGTACTACATGGGCGATCCGGAGATCCGGCGGCGGTCGTGGCAGATGCGGCGCAAGAACCGGACGCTGCGGGCCGAGCCCAACGCCGCCCACCGGGCTGTCGCCGACCTGGAGGGGTCGGGGGTGCCGGTGCGGGTGATCACGCAGAACGTGGACGGGCTGCACCAGCTCGCCGGGATGCCCGCCCGCAAGGTCCTCGAACTGCACGGCACGGCACGGAGTTTCGTGTGCACCGGCTGCCACACCCGCGGCCCGATGCAGGACGCGCTGGCACGGGTCGAGGCCGGTGAGGACGATCCGCCGTGTCTGGAGTGCGGCGGTGTCCTGAAGTCGGCGACGGTGATGTTCGGCGAGCGGCTCGACCCCGTCGTCCTCGGCGAGGCGGCCGCGATCAGCAAGGCCTGCCAGGTGTTCGTCGCCGTCGGCACGAGCCTCCAGGTCCAGCCCGCGGCCGGCCTCGCCGGTGTCGCCGCCGACCACGGCGCCCGGCTGATCATCGTCAACGCCGAGCCGACGCCGTACGACGAGCGGGCCGACGAGATCGTGCGGGAGCCCATCGGTACGGCGCTCCCGGCCCTGCTGGAGCGGTTTCGTCAGGACTGACGAGTCCGAGGCTCGGCGGAGGGTGTCTCCTGCCGCGATGAGTTCCGGCCCGGTCGTCAGTCTCTTCCGGTGAGCGTCGTAGCACGTCGTACGGCGCTGCCCGGTACGAGACACCACGGAGGACACCATGACGACCACGCCCGGCATCCCGAGCGGCGACCTCCCCGGCAAGCCGCCGGTCGTCGACCTCGCCACCTGGCAGGCGGCGCGCGCGGAGCTGCTGGTCCGCGAGAAGGCGCACACCCATGAGGGCGACGCGATCGCCGCGGCCCGGCGGCGGCTGCCGATGGTCGAGCTCGACGGCACGGTGGAGGTCACCGGCGCCGACGGGCCGGTCCCGTTCCTCGACCTGTTCCAGGGGCGCGACGAGCTCGTGGTCTACCAGCACATGTGGTACGACGGCGCGCCGCACCAGGGGCAGTGCGAGGGCTGCACCACCACGGCCTGGCATGTGAAGGACGCCGTCTACCTCAACGCCCGGGGCGTCTCGTACGCCGTCCTGACCTCGGGCCCGTGGGACGAGGTGGCCGCCTACGTCGCGTTCATGGGGTACACCCAGCCCTGGTACTCGGTGCGGGGCGTGGAGGCGCCGGTCGGCGGGGAAATGGGGCACATCGCCTGCTTCCTGCGCGACGGCGACCGGGTGTTCCTCACCTACTCCACGACGGGCCGCGGCAACGAGCCGGTCAACGGGTCCTTGAGCCTGCTCGACATGACGCCCTACGGCCGCGGCGAGGCGTGGGAGGACAACCCCGAGGGCCGGCCCGTGCTCGGCGATGTCCGCGAGGGGCACCCGGCCGTGGGCCGCCAGGCCTGCTGGTACTGGCGCTCGGACGCGGACGGGAACGCCACCTGGGGCCCGGCCAGCCGCCCCGTTCCACAGTGGACCCGCCCCGGCGCGACCCCCGTGGAGACCCTCGGCCGGCACGGCGACCACCACTGACGCGTCCTCGTCAGCTCGGCGAGGCGGCACGCGAGCCTGACGCGCTCTCGAACTCCAGCAGCCGGCGCTTGCGCTCCAGGCCGCCGCCGTAGCCGGTGAGGCTGCCGTTCGCGCCGAGGACGCGGTGGCAGGGGACGATGATGCCGACGGGGTTGCGGCCGTTGGCGAGGCCGACCGCTCGGGAGGCGGTGGGGGTGCCGAGGATGGCGGCGAGTTCGCCGTAGGAGCGGGTCTCGCCGTACGGGATGCGGCTCAGTTGCTCCCAGACGGTGCGCTGGAACGGGGTGCCCGTCAGGCGGAGTTCGACGGTGAACTCCTTGAGGTCGCCCGCGAAGTACGCCTCGAGTTGTTCCTCCGCCTGAGCGAACAGGGTGTCGTCGCGGGTGCCGAAGGTCTCCTCCGGCGGGCGGTGGCGCTGGTCGGTCATGTAGAGGCCGCACAGCACTCCGTCGTCGGCGACGAGGGTGAGGGGGCCGTAGGGGCTGTCGGTCACGGTGTGGTGCTTCATCGAACGTCCTTATACCGGGAGGAAGTTGATCGGGTGGCTGTCCGTCGCCCAGAGGTACTGGACGGCGTAGGCCCGCCAGGGGCGCCAGGACGCCGCGCGTGCGGTGAGTGCTGCGGGCGTGGACGGCAGGCCCATTTGCTGTGCGGCGCGGCGGATGCCGAGGTCGGTGGGGAGGAAGGCGTCCGGGTCGCCGAGCGCGCGCATGGCGATGACGTCGGCCGTCCAGGGGCCGAAGCCGGGCAGGGCGAGGAGCTGGGCGCGGCTGCGCGGCCAGTCGCTCTCCACTCCCAGGTGGAGTTCGCCTTCGGCGAGCTGCCGGACCAGGGTGGTGAAGGTGGTGCGGCGGGTGCGGGGCATCGCCAGTGACTCGGGGTCCAGCGCCGCGAGGGCCTCGGGTGCCGGGAAGAGGTGGGTGAGGCCGCCCTCGGGGTCGTCGACCGGTTCGCCGTGCGCGGTGACCAGGCGGGCCGCGTGGGTGCGGGCGGCGGCGGTGGAGACCTGCTGGCCGAGCACGGCCCGGACGGCGAACTCGGCCTCGTCCACCGTGCGCGGGACACGCCGGCCGGGTGCCTTGTCGACCAGCGGCGCGAGGACCGGGTCGGTGCGGAGCTGGTCGTCGATCGCGACCGGGTCGGCGTCCAGGTCGAGCAGGCGGCGGCAGCGGCTGATGGCGACGGTCAGATCGCGCAGGTCGCTGAGGGTGAGACGGCAGGCGATGTGGTCGGGGGTGGGAGTGAGGGCGACGATGCCGTGGCCGTACGGGAGGCGCAGCGTACGGCGGTAGGAGCCGTCGCGCCACTCCTCCACCCCGGGTACGGCCGTCGCGGCGAGGTGGCCGAAGAGGTTGTCGGGGTTGAGCGGGGTCCGGAACGGCAGCCGCAGGGCGAGCGCGCCGGGGGTGCTCGTGCCCTGTCGCTTCGGGGCGCGGGTGCGCAGCTCGCTCGGGGACAGGGCGAAGACCTCGAGGACGGTGTCGTTGAAGGTGCGGATCGAGGCGAAGCCGGCGGCGAAGGCGAGCTGCGCCATCGGCAGGGTCGTCGTCTCGATGAGCAGCCGGGCCGTCTGGGCACGCTGGGCCCGGGCGAGCGCGAGGGGGCCCGCGCCCAGTTCGGCGAGAAGCTGCCGCTCGACCTGCCGGGTGCTGTAGCCGAGCCGCCCGGCGAGGCCCGGCACGCCCTCGCGGTCCACGACGCCGTCGGCGATCAGCCGCATGGCGCGGGCCACCAGGTCGGCGCGCTGGTTCCACTCCGGGGAGCCGGGGCTGGTGTCGGGCCGGCAGCGCTTGCAGGCCCGGAACCCGGCCTGCTGGCAGGCCGCGGCGCTCGGGTGGAAGACCATGTTCTCCGGCTTGGGCGGCACGACCGGACAGCTGGGACGGCAGTAGATGCGGGTCGTCAGGACGGCCGTGAAGAACCAGCCGTCGAAGCGCGCGTCCTTGGACTGGACGGCGCGTACGCAACGCTCGGTGTCGGTGTGCATCCCCATCTGCATACGTCCAGCATCGGTCACCACCGGCGCGCGGGTCTGGCGAGAATCCGACATCGACCTGCCCGGACCGGGACAGATGAAGATTCATTCATGTGTTCGTGTGTGCCCGGTACGATGACGTCATGGGTCATGGAGCCGTCACCACCGCGCAGGACGCCGGCGAGCGCGTACGCCTGGACGCGGACAACGTCGCGAAGGTGGCCACCACGCTCCAGGCCCTGTCCACGCCCTCCCGCCTGCTGATCCTCGCGCGCCTGCGGGAAGGCCCGCTGCCCGCCACCGAGTTGGCGGCGGAGGTGGGCATGGAGCAGTCGGCCTGCTCGCACCAGCTCCGGCTGCTGCGCAATCTGGGTCTGGTGGTGGGCGAGCGACAGGGCCGTTCCGTCGTGTACGCGCTGCACGACCACCATGTCGCCGAGCTGCTCGACCAGGCCGTGTACCACGTGGAGCATCTGCGCCTGGGGATCAGCGACACCGCCGACTGAGGCGGCGCCGCCGTCCCACCGTTCGTGCTATTCGGTCGCCGTCGGCCGGCGTGAGGCCTCCGTCGCCTCGCTCACCCGCGTCAGCGGACGCAGCCGGTAGGTGAACGCGTAGTCGCGGTCGGCGAGCAGCTTGAACTCGTCGTGGGTGTGCGCGCCCCAGCTGTTGTCACCGCCCACGCCCATCTGGCGGTGATTGATCCGCAGGACCACCGCGTCCCGAGGGGTGAGCTGGTAGTCGTGGCGGGCGCCGACCGACAGATCCTCCGGGGTGAAGCGCGAGGCGTTGACCTCGAGCAGCGGCTCGGCGGAGACGAGCAGTCCGCGTCCGTCGCCGTCCGTCAGCGCGGCCCAGCGGACGTCGGTCTTGTTGCCGTTCTCCTGCGGGCGCAGATAGGAGGTCCACTGCTCGGCGACGGTGCCGGAGTACAGGCCCACGTCGGTGCTGTTGTTGCGGTCCCACATGTTCTCCTCGGGGCCGCGGCCGTAGTAGTGCAGCCGGTCCAGCCGGCGCGGCAGGAACAGCAGGGTGCCGACCTCGGGGATGTACGGCAGGTTCGAGGCGCCCGGGTGCAGGGTGTTGTCGACCTTGATCTCGCCGTTGCCGAAGACCGTGTAGGTGGTGGAGTACGAGGACTCCGTGCCGGTGGGCAGCGTGCCGGTGACCTTGACCTCGACGGCCCGGTCGCCCAGGGGCCGCACCCGTACGTCAGCCACCTTCCGCTTCGCTCCGGCGTCGCGCCACAGCTGGTTGCGGGTGTGGTGGCCGTTGCCCCGGTCGTTGTCGGTGGGCGCCCGCCAGAAGTTCGGGACGGGGCCGGAGGTGATCAGAGGCGTGCCGGCCGCCTCGTACGACGTGATGGTCCCGGTGCTCTTGTCGAAGGTGACCGAGAAGTTCCTGCCCCGTACCGCGAGGGTCTTGTCGCCGTCCGTGTGGCGCAGGGTGGGCACACTGCCGAGCCGCGCCGGTTTCACGACCGGGCTGCCCACATGGAGGGCCAGTTGCTGCTTGGCCACCTCGAAGCCCGCCCTGGCCCACTTGGCGGGCTCCCGGGTGGTGAAGGAGAGCTGGAGGAAGTACTCCGCGCCCGGCTCGGGCTTGGCCGGCAGCCGTACCGGCACCTTGATGTCCTTGCTGGTCAGCGGCGCCACATCGAGCTGGTCGCGGGTCAGCCGGCCGCGCTGGACGACCTTGCCGTCGGCGACGAGGGACCAACGGCCGTCGAACTCGCGGAGGTTGGTGAACAGATACTCGTTGGTGAGCTTGACGGCTCCGGGGCCGCCCGAGGCCGGGGCGGCGTTGATCGCCTGGTAGATCTGCTTGACCTCGGCGGACTTGCCGGTGTGCCCGCGGTCGGCGGTGACGATGCCGTCGCCGGAGAAGGCGCCGTCGTTGGGGTTGTCGCCCCAGTCGCCGCCGTAGGCGTAGAAGGTCTTGTCGCGCGGGCGCTTCTCGGTGAGCCCGGCGGTTGCGGCGTCGAACCAGAACCGTACGCCCTCGTCGTCCGGGCCGCGGTCGTTGGAGGCCAGCTCCGCCGCGCTCAGCGGGCGGGCGTACACGCGAGCGCGCCGGATGGTGCCGCTGAACTCCCGGGTCGGGTTGTCTACGTCGGTGGCGAGCGCCAGGGAGGCCGTGTTGTCGCTGGGGCGCCGGGTGGTCGTGCGGGTGCCTCGCACCGATCCGTCGACGTACAGGGTGAGCGTCCCCGCGTCCGCGTCGAAGACGCCGGCGACGTGGTGCTCCTTGCCCGTCCAGTCGTCGGGCAGCGCCCAGCTCGCGGTGACCCACTGGCCGCCGCCGTGGATGAAGAACTCCAGCGTCTTGTCGGACTGTTTGAGGGCGTACTGGGTGTCGCCCTTGGCGATGATGGGCTGGTGGAAGCCGGTCACGTGCGGGGTGACCCAGGCCTCCAGCGTGAGGGAGCCGGTGAGGTCGAGGCGGGAGTCGCGGGGGAAGACGGTGCCGCCGGAGACGCCCTTGGCACGGTCGAAGGTGCCGGCGGACGCGATGACCTCGCCGCGCAGTGCGCCCGGGCCGGACTCGGTCAGCAGCTTGCGGGCCGGGGTGGGCCAGCTCAGGGCCTGGTCGACGAAGTCCCAGATCCAGCCGCCCTGGAGGACGTCGTAGCGGCGGACGATGTCCCAGTACTTCTTGAAGTTGCCGTTGGAGTTCCCCATGCCGTGGGAGTACTCGACCATCACGTACGGCCGTTTGTCGTTGGTGTCCTTGGCACGGGCCTCGACGCGCTGCGGGCTGTCGTACATCTCTGAGCGGATGTCGCTGATGCCCGGCCGGTCGTCGCCCTCGTACTGGATGACGCGGGTGGGGTCGTACCCGCGGATCCAGTCGTACATGGCGTTGAAGGTGGTGCCGCCGCCCGCCTCGTTGCCGAGGGACCAGATGACCACCGAGGCGTGGTTCTTGTCGCGGTGGACCATGTTCTGGGCGCGGACCACGCACGCGTCGGTCCACTCGGGGTGGCCGCTGCCGGGGAACTTGTCGCGGATGCCGTGGGTCTCGAGGTTGGTCTCGTCCACGAGGTACAGGCCGTACTCGTCGGCGAGCTCCAGCCACAGCGGGCTGTTGGGGTAGTGCGAGGTGCGGACGCTGTTGATGTTGAGCCGCTTGATGATCTCGATGTCCTCGATCATCTGGGCCCTGGTGAGCGCCGAGCCGGTGACGGGGTGCATCTCGTGCCGGTTGGTGCCGCGGAAGGACACCGGCTTGCCGTTGATGCGCATCAGGCCGTCCTTGAGCGCGAACTCGCGGAAGCCGACCCGGTGCGAGAGGGTCTCGACCACCTTGCCGGCCGGGTCGCGCAGCCGCAGGACCGCGGTGTAGAGGTCCGGGTGCTCGGCCGACCAGAGTTTCGGCGAGGGGACGGCTCTGGACGCCTCGGCGGTGGCCTCGTCGCCGGCCGGGACGTCGACGGGCTGCTGGAGCGGCCGGGACCAGACGGCGTGGCCGCGCGCGTCGTAGAGCTGGGTCTCCACGGTGTAGCGGCCCGCGCCCTTGCCGCCGTAGTCGCGGACGTGCGCGGTGACCTTGAGGTCGGCGGAGGCGTAGTCGTCGCCGAGCGGGGTGTCCAGTTTGAAGTCGCGCAGGTGCACGGAGGGCGTGGAGTACAGGTGGACCGAGCGGAAGATGCCGCTCAGCCGGATCATGTCCTGGTCCTCGAGCCACTCGGCGTCGGAGTAGCGGTACACCTCGACGGCGATCTGGTTGGTGCCCGGCTTGAGGTGGCGGGTGATGTCGTACTCGGCGGAGGTGTAGGAGTCCTCGTGGTAGCCGGCCAACTCGCCGTTGATCCACACGTAGTGGGCGGACTTGACGCCCTCGAAGTGCAGGAAGGTGCGCCGGCCCGACCAGTTCTTCGGCACGGTGAACGTACGGCGGTACTGGCCGACGGGGTTGTAGCGGGTCGGGGCGGCCGGCGGCTGCGCGTCCTCGCCGCCGCCGTTGGGGCCCCACCAGGGGTAGGTGATGTTGATGTAGATCGGGAAGTCGTAGCCCTGCAACTGCCAGGCCGAGGGCACGGGGATGGTGTCCCAGCCCGAGTCGTCGACGTCGGTGCGGTAGAAGTCGGTGTCCCGGTCGTCGGGCCGGTCGGCGTAGGCGAACTTCCATTTTCCGTCGAGGCTCTGCCGGTACGGCGAGCGCGTGCGGTCGGCGTCCAGTGCCTGCCCGAGGTCCGCGTACGGCATGAGTGTGGTGTGCGGTGGCTCGGTGCCCACCCGGTACACGGTCAGTCCGTCGTTCCACTCCGGAGGGCCGTCCGCCGCCGGGCGCCGGCCGGCCGCGTGGGCTGCGGTGGGCGATGCCGAGAGGGCGAGCGCGCCGAGCACGGCGGCGCCCCCTTCGAGCAGACGACGGCGGCTGACTACGGGCCGGTCGGCGGGAGACGGGAGCGGGTGCGGGTGCGGCATGACCGTGGCCTTCCTCGGTTCGACAGGGTGCTGCACGGACTGAGGGCACGTCAGACGCGATCCTCAACTGCACATCCTCGATGGGTGTTTCTGTTGGGATGCGTGTCAACTGACGGTGACGGAGCAACTGCTGAGCAGGCACACCCTAGAACTCGCACACAATCGAATCAATGACCCCGTCGGACTTTGTGCGGTCCTGATGGTTCAGCCGCCGAGGAAGCCGAGCAGCGCGCTCGTCAGCCGGGCGGGCGCGTCCAGCGGGACGAGGTGGCCGGCCTCCGGGACGGGCACCAGCCGCGCGCCGGGGATCAGGGTGGCCAGTTCCTGTCCCTTGGCGAAGGGGATCCAGGTGTCCTCGGTGCCCCAGCAGACGGTGACGGGCAGGTCGATCGTGGGGTACAGCGGCTGGATGTCGTCGGTGTAGCGCTGGTCGGCCTGCGCGATCTGGCGGTAGAAGGCGGCCTGGCCCCGTTCCCCCGTCCACGGCCGGACCAGCGCGTCGAGCGCCGCGGGACGCAGACCGAGATGGCTCGCGGACGTCACGTACTCCCGCACCAGGGCCTCGTGCAGCGGCGCGGGCAACTGCTCGAAGACGTGGCTGTGCTCCGCGACCAGCCGGAAGAAGGGGGAACCCCAGGGTTCCAGGGCCACGGGGTCGACCAGCGCGAGCCTCCGGTAGCGGGCCCCGTGCAGCAGGTGGGCACGCAGCGCCACACACCCGCCGAAGTCGTGCGCGATGACGGACGGCTCCCGTAGGTCCCAGTGCGCCAGCAGCTCGGTGAAGACCTCGCCCTGGGCGCCCAGCGAGACGTCCTGGTCCGGGTACATGCCCGACGTGCCGTAGCCCGCCATGTCCCACACGTGCACGCGGTGCCCGGCGGCGGCGAGAGCGGGGGCGATCTCGTGCCACACGTAGGACGAGAAGGGCGTCCCGTGCAGCAGCACGACCGGCTCGCCGCCGGGATCCCCGAGCCGGTCCCAGCGGACGGTGCCCGATGCCGTGTCCAGACTCTCTCGCAAGGACCAGTCACCCAAGACGGTGCTCCCTCTCCGCGGGCCGAACTCTGTACCGACCCTCGATTTTTTGTCATTTCGGCGCGACAGTGCCGCTCCACCGACCGTACTGTGACCTCATCGGACAGCCTGTGCAACGGATCTTGGCCGGACCATTTGCCGCGCCGGAAGGAGCGGCTCGCATGAACGGGTATGCGACCTCGGATCGCCAGTCCGTCACGGCCGCGCCCGGCGGGCTGCTGGATCTTCTGAAGGTCGCGGCCGTGGTCCTGGACGCGGGCGGGCACATCGCCCTGTGGAGCCCCGAGATCGAGCAGCTGCTCGGCTACACCCCGGCGGAGGCCCTGCGCCAGCGCGCCGACACGCTCCTGGTGGCGCCCGAGAACCGGACCCGGGGCCGGGAGCTCTTCGCCCAGGTCAGCTCGGGGGCCCGCTGGGCCGGAGTCTTCCCGCTGCGGCACAAGGACGGCACGGACCGCGCCGTGGAGTTCCGCACGATGCGTCTCCTCGACCCCGAGGGGCAGCCTCATCTGCTGGGCCTCGCCACGGACGCGACGACCGTACGGATCGTGGAGCGGGACCTCGCCCTCTCGCACAGCCTCGTCAACCAGACCCCGCTCGGCATCGCCGTCTTCGACAACGACCTGCGCTGGGTCGGGGTCAATCCCGCGCTGGAGCGGATCAACGGCGTGCCCGAGGAGGCCGTGCTGGGGCGCCGGGTCGGCGAGGTGCTGCCGGACCTGGAGGTGGAGGCCATCGAGGCCCGGATGCGGCACGTCCTGGAGACCGGCAGACCCCTGCTCGACCAGCAGACCATCGGCCGTACGGCGGCGGACGCCCAGGACCGCGCCTACTCGGAGTCGTATCACCGCATCGAGGACACCGACGGGCGGGTGCTGGGCCTCGCGATGGCCGTCCTGGACGTCACCGAGCGCCAGCAGGCCGCGGCCGAGGTCGCCCAGGCCCGTCAGCATCTGTCGGTGATCGCCGACGCCGGGGTGCGGATCGGCACCACGCTGGACCTCCAGCAGACCGCCCGGGAACTGGCCGACGTGGTGGTGTCGCAGCTCGCGGACCTGGCCGCCGTGGACGTGCTGGAGTCCGTCGTGGCCCACGGCACCATCGCGCCGGTGTCGGGCGGCGCGCCCGCCGAGTTCAGAGCGCTGGCCGTCGCCGCCGGCTACGCCACCGACGCCATCCACGCCGCCGACCCGGTCGGCGAGCTCGCCACCTACGGGTCGTCACGGATCATCACGCAGTGCGTCCGCAGCGCCCGCCCCGTCCTGGTCGAGCGCGTGGACGCGAAGATGATGCGGCGCATCGCCCGGGACGGCCGGGCCGCCCAGACCCTGCACGAGGCCGGGGCGCACTCCTACATGGCGGTACCGCTGATGGCCCGCGGCAGAGTGCTCGGCACGCTCACCCTGTACCGCACGGTCGACGAACGCCCCTTCGACGACCGGGACCAGGTCCTCGCCTCGGAACTCGCCGCGCGCGCCGCCATCTGCATCGACAACGCCCGCCTCTACGGACGCGAGCGCGGCACCGCCCTCACTCTCCAGCGCAGCCTGCTTCCCGCCGCGCCCGCCGAGCAGGAGGGGCTCGACATCGCCGCCCGCTACCGCCCGGCCCTCAGCGAGGTCGGCGGCGACTGGTACGACGTGCTGCCGCTGGGCCCGGGGCGCACCGCGCTCGTCGTGGGGGACGTCATGGGCAAGGGCGTCCAGGCCGCGGCGATCATGGGGCAGCTCAGCACGGCGACGCGGGCGCTGGCCCGGCTTGACCTGCCGCCCGCGGAGCTGCTGCGACACCTCGACGACATCGCCGGCTCGCTCGGCGACGCGATCGCCACGTGCGTGTACGCCGTGTGCGACCTGCGGCGCGGCACCTGCGCCCTGTCCAGCGCGGGTCATCTGCCGCCCGTGCTCGCCGGGGCGGACGGGATCGCGAAACTCGTCGACGTGCCCGGCGGCGTACCGCTCGGGGTGGGCGGCGTGGAGTTCGGCACCGTGGAGGTGGAGCTCCCGCCGGGCTCGCTGCTCGCCCTGTACACGGACGGGCTGGTCGAGAACCGCGGGGAGCCGATCGACACCGGGCTCAGCACGCTGACCCACCTCCTGCAGAACGCGGGCCCCAGCCTGCAGCGCACCAGCGACAGCCTCCTCAGCGCGCTGAGCCCGGAGCCCGACGACGACGTGGCGCTGCTGCTGGTCCGCACGCGCGCCTGAGCGCTCGCGGCGGCAACTGTTAGCATGTTTGTGTGAGTTACGTCCTTTACCTCTGATCCGGGCCACCGGCTCCGCCCTCGCACGCCGTGTCGAACACAGGCCGAGGTGCCGGGAGCCGCGACGTCGCCCACGGCCCGCCCTGTTCTGGGCCCGGCCGTCCGTCGGATCCGATGGCCCGCTCCCATCCCCGCCCGAACCGGGGGTGAAGTGTGCCTCCTTAACGAGGAAGAGAACGTGACCACCCTTGTTCTGCCTGCCCGCGACCGGGCCCAGCTCACCTGCGCCTCGATCCACGTCGACCGCGGTGGCCGCACCGTGCTGCACGACGTCGACATGAAGGTCTCCCCGAGATCGCGCTGGGGCGTCGTCGGCGAGAACGGCCGCGGCAAGTCGACCCTGCTGCACGTCCTGGCCGGCCTCCTGGCCCCGGACGAGGGGACCGTGCACCGCGTGGGCACCCTCGCCCTGGCCGAGCAGGAGATGCCGGCCGAGGACGCGCGCACGGTCGGCGACTTCATCGACGACCACCTGGCCGACGCCCGCGCGGCCCTGCGGGAACTGGACACCGCCGCGGACGCCCTCGCCGCGGAACGCCCCGGGGCCGAACAGGCCTACGCCGACGCCCTGGAGGTGGCGCAGGCGCTGGACGCCTGGGACGCCGACCGGCGGGTGGACGTCGCCCTGGACGGACTCGGTGCGGTCGGCGACCGGGCCCGTCCGCTGGCCACGCTGTCGGTCGGCCAGCGCTACCGGATCCGGCTGGCCTGTCTGCTGGGTGCCGAGTACGACTTCCTGCTCCTGGACGAGCCCACCAACCACCTGGACCTGGCGGGGCTCGAGTACCTCACCGCCAGGCTGCGCGCCCATGCCGGCGGCGTCGTGGTGGTCAGCCACGACCGGGCGCTGCTCGCGGACGTGGCCACCACGATCCTCGATCTCGACCCCACCCGCGACGGCCGGCCGGGCGTGTACGGGGGCGGCTACACCGGCTATCGCGAGGGTCGGGAGGCCGAACTGGTCCGGTGGGAGGAGGAGTACGAGCAGCAGCGGACCGAGCACGTCCGTCTGAAGCAGGCCCTGTCCGAGGCCCAGAACCGGCTGAGCACCGGCTGGCGCCCGGACAAGGGCACCGGCAAGCATCAGCGCGCGACCCGGGCCGGTGCGCTGGTGCGTTCCGTCCACCGGCGCCAGGACGATCTGGACCGGCACAAGGTCACCGCGCCGGTGCCGCCCCGGCGTTTCTCGCTGCCCGAGCTGCCCGCCCGGCCGGGTGTCGTCCTGCTGCGGGTGGAGGAGGTGACGGTCGGCGGGCGGCTGCACCACTCGACGAGCCTGTCGGTGACGTCCGGCGACCGGCTGGCCGTCACCGGCCCGAACGGGGCGGGCAAGTCCACGCTCCTGTCCGTCCTGGCCGGGCGGCTGGCCCCCGGCTCGGGCCGGGTGCACCGGGCGCGCAGGGTGCGGCTGCGTCTGCTCGGGCAGGAGTCGCCGCGGGCGACGCACCGGCGGGCCCGTGACCTGTACGAGGCGCACACCGCCGGGCTAGTCACGGCGGGCGTGCTGAAGGAGGGCGAGGTGGTGGGGCTCGGCTCGTTGGGCCTGCTCACCTCACGCGACACCGACAAGCCGGTGGCCGAGCTGTCGATGGGTCAGCAGCGGCGCCTCGATCTGGCCCTGGCCCTCGCCGCCCGACCGCACGTCCTGCTGCTGGACGAGCCCACCAACCATCTGTCCATCGCCCTGGTCGACGAACTCACGGAAGCGCTGCACACCACGGAGGCGGCCGTCGTCCTGGCCACCCACGACCGCCAGCTCCAGCGCGACATCGCAACGTGGCCGCGCGTCGCACTGTCGCAGCGGGGAGCGGCGGAGACGGGGGCGGGCACGACGACACGCTGACGACCGACGCCGCCCGGGCGCGACCGATGC
>NZ_JBHUQX010000215.1:0-15664 GCF_042674225.1 Streptomyces sp. NPDC056948 | reverse complement strand
GGCACCGGGACGTGGCGCAGCTTGGTAGCGCACTTGACTGGGGGTCAAGGGGTCGCAGGTTCAAATCCTGTCGTCCCGACAGAAACGACCAGCGGGTCTGCCGGAAGGCAGGCCCGCTGATTGCTTTGTGGCCCTCAGCCGCCACCGTCGAGGTCGTCGCGTCGGCGCAGTACCTCCAGCTCGTGATCGCGCAGCCGCATCTCGTACAGCTTCCCGCGGGCGTTCTCGAAGGGCCGGTGGAGGATCATCATCAGCCGGTCGTCGAAGGTGCGGAACAGCATGCCGTGGCCGCTGTCGTCGCGGACCAGCGGCCGACGCTGCTCCCAGGGGCCCTGGACGTCCCCGGATCTCGATACGGCGTAGGTCTGTACGTAGCCGCCGCTGACGGTGCCGTCCCGGCCGGCCGTGTTCTTCTCGTAGGTCGACCACAGCATGAGCAGGGACCCGTCAGGGGTGCGGTACAGCTGGGGGCCGTCGGTGATGTAGGGCGGGAGCTGGTGCGGTACACCGGCGGGGATCTGCTCGGCGGTCCAGGGCGCGTCCGAGGCCTTGAAGAGGTAGACCGGGTCGCCGGTCGTCCGGGACAGGTCCGGAGCCAGCCGGATCGCCTCCATCGTTCCGTCGATGGTCTGGAGCCACTCGTGCGCGTACACCATCCAGGGCTGCCCGGACGGGTCGACGTACAGCGTGCCGTCGAGGGTCATGAGGTGCTCGGGCGGGACGGGGCGTGACGGATCGAGCACGGTGAACGGGCCGAGCAGTGAGTCGGAGACCGCCGTGATCGTGCCGCGCATATGGGTCGGGGTCCGGAAGGGGACGCCCCACTGGTTGGGCGGCGGGACCGGGAGGGGTCTGTCCTCGTTGTGCAGCGTCGTGAACAGGTAGTACCTGCCGTCCCACTCGTGCACCTCCGGTGCCCACGCGCCGTCCGTCGCCCAGGTTCCCTCCTGCCCGGCGGTCCGGAACACCACGACGGGGGGCGTCCAGTCGAGCAGGTCGTGGCTGCGGTAGACCATCGTGCCGGTGCCGTCCACGCCCGACACGGACGGGACGTTGGACGTGTAGAGGTGGTAGGTGCGGGACTCGCCGTCGGCGACGACGAACGGATCGTGCAGCGGCATCTCGGGAAGCCGCATCAGCTCACCCCTTCGTGAGGGCCCGCCCTCGTCAGATCACACAGCCCGCATGGGCCAGCGCCTGCTTCAGCAGCACTCCGTGCCCGCCCGGCATCTCGCTCTGCACCGCCTCGGAGACGGCCTCCTGCGGGCTGAACCACACCAGGTCGAGCGCGTCCTGCCGAGGCCGGCAGTCGCCCGTCACCGGCACGATGTAGGCCAGCGACACGGCGTGCTGGCGGGGGTCGTGGTACGCCGTGATGCCCTGGGTCGGGAAGTACTCCGCGACCGTGAAGGGCTGGAGCGACGCGGGCACGCGGGGGAGCGCGACCGGGCCGAGGTCCTTCTCCAGGTGGCGCAGGAGGGCGTCGCGGACGCGCTCGTGGTGCAGCACGCGGCCGGAGACCAGCGTCCGGCTGACCGTTCCGTCGGGCCCGATGCGCAGCAGCACACCGACACTGGTGACTTCGCCGCTGTCGTCGACGCGTACCGGGACGGCCTCGACGTACAGGATCGGCATGCGGGCGCGTGTCATCTCCAGTTCGTCGGAGGACAGCCAGCCGGGCGTGGTTTCGGTCATGTCAGACATTGCTTGATCATACTTTCAGCCGTTCGGACTTCCTGGATAGCTGCTCCAGGGGAACTGTGACCGGCCCCACGCCGCTCAATCGTCTCCCGGTACGTCGGACGGTAACCGGTAGACCCGCAGGGCGTTGTCCCGTCCCGCCCACCGGGCGATCCGCAGCGCGTCCGGCAGGGACAGCTCGTCGGCGTCCACCCGCTCCTGGAGCAGCCCTGCGAGCCCGTGCCGGAAGGCGAGCGCCCCGAGGTGGAAGAACTCGGCCACACCATAGGCGTCGGAGCTGTACAGCAGTTTGCGGAACGGTGTGATCTCCAGGGCCTCCGCGAGGACCGCGCCGGCCCGGGAGGGGCCGACGTAGTGCAGGGTGAGACCCACATCGAGGTACACCTGCTCGAAGACCGCCGCGAGATAGGCGGCCTGCCGCTGGTAGGGCCAGCAGTGCAGCAGCAGGACGGGGATCGTCCCGGCGGTCAGATGCAGCCAGTCCGTGAGGTGGGCGGGGTCGGCCCGGTGCAGCCGGATGTCGTTGTCGCCGAACCCGGTGTGCAACTGGAGCGGCAGGCCGAGGTCGACGGCGGTCCACAGCAGGTGCCGAACGAGGACCGGGTCGGCCAGCCGGCCGCCGCGGGCCGACCAGCGCCGGGCGGCCTCGGTGACCTCCGCGTCCGAAGGGCGGGCCGGGTCCAGGTCGAAGCCGGTGCGGTAGGCCGCCACCGACTTCACGGCCACCACACCGGGACGCCGCACGGCGTCGAGCGCGGCCGCGCGGAAGACGTCCGCGTACGCGTCCGGTTCGACCCCGGTGGCCTGCACCGACTCGGCGACCCCTTCCAGCCGTACGACCTCGTACGCGGACCCGCCCGCGGCCTCGGCGAGTTCGGGCGGGGTGGTGAGCCGGTCGGCGGTGAAGCCGGTGTCGACGCAGAGGATGTCCGTGCCCGCGGCGCGCAGGAAGCGCCGCTGCACCTCGTGCCGTCCCAGCTCCGAGCGGCGGGCGAGGTACTCCTCGGCCGGGGCGTGCCGGGGCAGGTCCAGCAGGGGAGCGCAGTGGCGGCGCACGGCCACGCCCACGGGGCTGTCGAAGGACGAGACGCCCGGCCAGGCCTCGCCCTCCGTGATGAGCGACTCGAAGGCCGCGCGGTCGAGGTCGGCGGTGACGGTGCCGTGGCAGTGGTGGTCGACCAGGCGCAGGGCGTCGAGCGTCTCGCGGACCGCGCTCACGTCAGTACTTCCAGCGGTACGCCGCCGCCACCTGGTCGTCGTCCAGCCCGGCCACGGACGCCAGTTCGCCCCGCCGTACGGCGATCACCGCGTCGGCCAGGACCGGTCCGAGTGCCGCCCGCAGCGGTTCGTCCGCGCGGAACTCCTCGACGGCCTCCTGCAGTGAGACCGGCAGCCGCCGCACGCCCCGGGGCGCCGCGTCCGCCTCCGCCAGCCGTGCCGGGTCCCCGGTGATCTCCCCGGGCAGGGCGGCTGACGAGGACAGGCCGTCCAGTCCGGCGGCGATCAGGGAGCCGATAGCGAGGTAGGGGTTGGCGGCCAAGTCCACGGGTTTGATCTCCAGGTTGGCCGCCTGGTCGCGCAGGCCCGCCGTGCCGGTGATGACGCGCAGTGCGGTCTCCCGCGTCTCGCGGCCCCAGGCGGTGAACACGCCGGCCCACTGGGAGGGCCTGAGCCGCAGATAGCTCGCGGGGCTCGGGGCGGTCACGGCCGTGAGGCCGGGCAGATGGGCGAGGAGACCGGCCGTGAACGACTCCGCGTCGGCCGTCATGCCGTACCGGCCCTCGCCCCCGGAGTGGAGGCTGACGCCGTCACGCCAGGCGGAGAGGTGGACATGGCCGCCGTTTCCGACGCCCTGGCCCACGACGGCCGGCGCGAAGGAGACCCGCAGTCCGTGCCGCTGGGCCACCGCGCGGACGGTCTGCCGTACCAGCACGCTGCGGTCGGCCGCCGCCACCGGATCGACGGCACCCACCGAGATCTCGAACTGCCCGGCCGCGTACTCGGGATGGACCTGTTCGACGTCGATGCCCTGCGCCGCGCAGGCCGCCAGCAGATCGGCGGTGTAGTCGCCGAGCTCGACCTGCCGGGCGGCCCCGTACGCCGGTCCCGTCGTCGCGGGCGTGAACGTGTCGCCGGGCGCGTCGCCCCGGGCCACGGTCCACTCGATCTCGATGGCCGCACGGAAGGCGAGGCCGTGGTGCTCGGCCGCCTCGGTGACGATCCGGCGCAGGAACGTTCGCGTGCAGCCGGGGTGCCGCTCCCCGTCCTGGGTGATCCGGTCGACCGGCGCCCACGCCCAGCCGGGCTGCCCGGCCAGCACCACGAGTTGGTCGAGGTCGGGGTAGAGGCGCAGGTCGCCGTCGGGGGAGCCGAGGACGTCGGTGGTGACGATGGAGTCGTTCGCGAGGAACGTGTCGAACACCGGCGACATGCCGACGCCCCAGGCCGCGGCGGAGGCGAGCCGGGCCGTCGGGACGGTCTTCACCCGGCCGATGCCCGCGGTGTCGACGTAGGCCAGTACGACGCCGTGCACGTCCCGGCCGGAGAGCTCGCCGCTCAGCGCGGTGGCCCGCTCGACGTCGCCGGGGCGGCCGCCGGGCACGGGATCGGCCAGGGTGGTCATACGTCCTCCTCGTCCTGCTCGTCTCCACGACGGGCGGAGCCGTGCGTCAAGGCTTCACGGCCACCGCGCCGAACTGCGGTACCAGCACGGCCGAGCCGGCCTCGGCATGCCACTGCCCGCAGGACACCATGCCCGGTTCGAGCAGCTCGAGGCCCTCGAAGAACGCGGCGATGTCCGTGCCGCCGCGGGCGGTGATGGGGGGAGTGGCGTTCTCGTTCCAGAACTTCATGGCCGGGATCTGGCCCGCGCCGCCGAGCTCGTCGTCGAAGGTGGGGTGGGTGAGGACGAGGAAGCTGCCGGAGGGGACGGCGGCCATCACACGGCGCACGATGTCCCGGGCCTTCTCGGCGTCCAGCACGAAGTTGAGGATGCCCAGCATCATGACGGCGACGGGCCGGGTGAAGTCGAGGGTGTGCCCGGCCCGTTCGACGATGGCGTCCGGGTCGTGCACATCGGCGTCGATGTAGGCGGTGACGCCGTCCGGGGTGCCCGTCAGCAGGGTGCGGGCGTGCACCAGCACGATCGGGTCGTTGTCGACGTAGACGATCCGTGAGTCGGGCGCGATCCGCTGGGCGATCTCGTGGGTGTTGTCCGCCGTCGGCAGCCCCGTGCCGATGTCGAGGAACTGCCGCACTCCGCGCTCGCCGGCCAGGAACGACACGGCCCGGCCCAGGAACTCCCGGTCCGCCCGCGCGATGTCCCGGATGATCGGGAACATGCCGGCGACGTGCTCGCCGACCTGCTGGTCGACCTCGTAGTTGTCCTTGCCGCCGATCCAGTAGTTCCACACGCGCGCGTTGTGCGCCACACCAGTGTTCAGCCGCGCCGAGCCGCTCGGCGGGGTGTGGCTCTCACTCACGTCTCTTCCTCTCCTCGCACGAGCGACCGGAGGACCGGCCATCGCCGCCATTGTGCCGTTCCGGTGATCACGCTGTCCCGGGAATCGGCAGAGGCGGGGCGGCAGTCGGCGGGGCGGTCGGCGTGGGGGAGAGAGCGCCGGGCCGTGCTACTCGACCTCGCTGGGGTCGGGAGAGGGCGTCTTGCCGGCCAGCACGTCCTTCAGGTTCTGGGTGCCGATCTTCACCGCCTGTTCGGCGGAGTCCTGCTCGTCCCCGTCGAGCCCGCCCGCCGTGACGGTGATGGCGTCGTTGCCGACGCGTACGGCCGCGACGGTCAGGGTCAGCGTGGCCTCCGCGCCCCCGGTCGTGCCCTGCACCGTCACGCGCAGGCCCTCACGGGCGTCGCCCACCTTCGGCAGCGAGGTCTCGATGACCTGGACGGTGCGTTGTTCGCCGTCCTCGGTGACGGTGAACTGGTCGCACTTCTCCGGCAGGGTCGCCATCCAGTTCAGGGAGTCCTGCGGGTCGGTCCGGTCGTAGGAGGCGACCTGGTACAGCAGGCGTGAGTCGCCCTGCTCGAAGCCGCGCAGCGCGTTCGCTCCCGACGGCCTGCCCAGCAGATCGTCGTCGAACAGGGAGTTCATGAGGCGCTGGCAGTCGGCGGCGTCGGTCTTGGCGGTGAGGAAGTCGGAGACGTCGACCGCGCCGATGACCAGACTGTCGTTCCAGTTCTCGGCCTCCGTGTCCTTGACCTGGGTCCAGTCGTCCTCGATGTCCGCCTCGGTGATCAGCGCGGCCCGTGCGCCGTCCTCGGAGAGGGTGGCGGTGGGCGAGGGGGTCTGCTGCTTCCCGGCGACCTGTGTCGCGGTGATGCCCGACGCTCGCGATCCGTCTCGGTCGCCGTCGTCCGAGCAGGCGGCGGTGGTCAGCAGGGTGCCTGCCGCCAGGGCGGAGGAGAGAACGCGGGCGAGCGGGGACGGACGACGGGCCATCGGGAGTGCCTCCTGAGAACGTGACGCGTGTCCTCAGCGCACCACCGGCACCGACGGCCCACCACCGGCACCGGACTGTTCGGGTGAGCACCGCCCGGAACGCGGACGCCTCACGCTCCGGGCCGCGCGTGCCCGTTCTGCCAGGCCCAGGCCGCGATCTCGACGCGGTTCCGGGCGGCCAGTTTGAGCTGGACGCTGGACAGGTGCGTCTTGACCGTGGAGAGGGAGACGAACAGTTCGGCCGCGATCTCGGCGTTGGTGCGGCCGAGGGCGACCAGGCGGACCACATCCAGTTCACGCTCGGTCAGCGGCTCCTGGAGCGGGGCCGTGGGGGCCGGGGACACCGGACGCGGCGCGCTGTCGGAGGCCGGTGCGGCGGTGACGTGCTTGAGCAGCCGGACCGTGACCGACGGGGAGACCAGCGAGTCGCCCGCGGCGGCGGCGCGGACGGCCTCCGCGAGCAGGGTCGGCCCGGAGTCCTTGAGCAGGAAGCCGCAGGCGCCGCCGCGCAGCGCGCCGTACACGTACTCGTCGAGATCGAAGGTGGTGACCACGACCACCCGCAGGGGATCGGCGACATCCGGTCCGGCCAGCAGCCGGGTCGCCTCCAGGCCGTCCAGCTTCGGCATCCGGATGTCCAGCAGACACACGTCCGGCCGCTCGCGGCGGGCCAGCGCCAGGGCCTCCTCGCCGTCGCGGGCCTCGGCGACCACGGTGATGTCCGGCTGGGCGTCGAGGAAGAAGCGGAATCCGGTGCGGACCATGTCCTGGTCGTCCGCGATGAGCACCCGGATGGGAGTGCCTGAGCGACCGGCGGCGCCGGCCGGGCCCGGTGGGACGGGGGTCGTCATGGGTCGATCATGCCTCAGGGTGGGGGCCGGGCAGGGGCATCAGGTGGTAGCGGCCGGAGCGGCTCCATCCTCATCCTCGCCCGCGGGCCCGGGCGCCCGCCTCCGCCGAACGGCCAGGTTCGGGGGCGGGCCCTCGGCCGTTCGGCCGATCCCGCCGCGCGGGGGCCTCGCCTACCGTGATCCGCATGAGATCCACCTCCCCCCGGGGCTGCGCGCGGGGCTTCGGCGTCGGGTTCCTCGTGGCGGCCGCGGTCTACGACCTGCTGATCGCGGGCGGCTTCGACCAGGCACCCTGGCTGTCGGCGGCGGTGCTCCTCGCCGGGTTCGCCGCGGTGCTGTGGCCGGTCGGGCAGCGGCCGCCGTGGCTCACCCCACAGCTCCGCACCGCCGGGCCCGCCTTGCTCTCCGCGCTCTTCACGACCGGGGTGCTGCTGACGGACCGCGCGGAGGTGCCGTTCGGGCCGGGCGAGGTCGCGATCCTGCTGAGCCTGCTGTTCATCGCCGTACGCCACTGCCCGTGGCCGTGGGCGCTGCTGTGCGGGGTGCTCGACGGGGTGGCTCTGCTGCTGTTGCCAGTGCGGTATTTCCGGTCGTTGCAGGACGAGGTGCTGGCGTACGCGGTGATCGGGCTGGTCCTGATCGGGCTCACCGCCGGACTCGCCGCGTACCTGCGCTCCCTGGACTACCGGCGCACCGTCGCGGTCAGCGAGACCCGCCGTGCCGAACGCCTCGCGATCGCCGCCGACCTGCACGACTTCGTCGCCCACCATGTCACCGGGATCCTCGTGCAGACGCAGGTGGCCCGCATGATGGCCGACCGGCAGTCACAGGAGCTCGACCCCGTCCTGGCCGGTATCGAGCGCGCCGCGACCGAGGCGCTGGCCTCCATGCGGCGCACGGTGGGCGTGTTGCGGGACACCGGTCCCGAGGCCGCCGACCGCCGCCCCGTCGGCGATCTGGCCGGCATCTCCGACCTGGTCGCACGCTTCGCGAGCCCGGTCCAGGAGTCCGTCCTGCACCGCGACCCGGCCGTCTCCGACGACCTGGCGCACGAGGTGCAGGCGGCGGCCTTCCGGGTCGTCCAGGAGGCGCTGACCAACGTACGGCGCCACGCGGCCGACGCCACGCGGGTCACCGTCCGTCTGGCCCGCCCCGGCGACCTGCTGGAGGTCACGGTGACGGACAACGGCCATGGCGGCACCCAGCTCCCGGAGGCCGCCCATGGCGGCGGCTTCGGCCTGGTCGGCCTGACGGAACGGGTGACCGCGCTGGGCGGCGAACTGCGCGCGGGGCCGGGCGAGGACCCGGCCCCAGGAGCGGGTGCGGGCTGGCAGGTGCGGGCGGTGTTCCCGGCGGGGAAGCGGTGAGCGAGTCGCTCCGCACCTGGCTTCCGGGCTCCCGCGCGCTGTTCAATGAAGCTGTACACCCGCCGAGCGCGAGAGGAGCCGCCCGTGTCACCCGCCGTCGTGCCGCCCGTCGGCGCGCGCATCCGGCAGGCCCGTCTGGAGCGCGGCACGAGCCTGCGCGCGCTGGCCCGGCAGGTCGGCGTGTCGGCGAGCCTCGTGTCGCAGATCGAGACCGGCAAGAGCCAGCCCTCGGTCAGCACGCTGTACGCGATCACGACGGCCCTCGGGATCTCCGTGGAGTCCCTCTTCGACGCACGGGCCTCGTCGCCCGTGGTGGGTGCCGGCACGCCCGGTTCCCTCCCGCACGCCCTCGCGGTCTTCGCCGCCGACCCGGGCCGGCGTATCGGCCCGCTGGCCGGCGCGGGTGAGCGCGAGACGCTCGAGCTGGACTCGGGGGTCGTGTGGGAGCGCCTCGGGCGGGTGCCGGGCGCTGAGGTCGACTTCCTGCTGGTGACCTACCGGCCCGGCGGCTCCTCCGCGGGCTCCGGCGGACTGATGCGGCACGGGGGCACCGAGTACGGCTATCTGACCTCCGGCGAGCTGATCCTCACCCTCGGTTTCGACGAGTACACGGTGCGCCCGGGCGATGCCGTCTGCTTCGAGTCGACGACTCCCCACCGATACCGCAACGATGGAGAGGTACCCGCTGTGGGCGTCTGGTTCGTGTCCGGCGATGTTCAGTGACACTTGACACTCCTGTCACCCGGGCGTTCACTCCGAAGTGGGGGTGGTCGCCATGGCGATCCGCACATATGGACCCAACGCCGTCGACTGGGAAGAGCGCATCGACCTGGACCGGCTGCGCGGGCAGCGGCTGGCCCGGCTGCACGAGTCCCTGAACCGGTCCGGGCTGGGCGCGGTGCTCAGCTTCGACTTCGCCAACATCCGCTACATGACGGCCACACACATCGGCACCTGGGCGATGGACAAGCTGATCCGCTTCGCCCTGCTGGTGCGCGACGGGGAACCGGTCGTCTGGGACTTCGGTTCCGCCGCCCGCCACCACCAGCTCTACAACCCGTGGCTCGACTACAGCGACGGCAAGGGCGGCCCGCCCACCGGCGCCCGCGCCGGCATCTCCACCCTGCGCGGCGCCTTCCACCCGGACGCCGGGATCGCCGAGGACGTGGCCGCCAAGATCGCCGCCGAGCTGCGCGAGCACGGGCTGGCGAGCGAACCGCTCGGCATCGACGTCGCCGAGATGCCGATCCTGGCCGCCCTGCGCGCCGAGGGCATCGACGTCGTCGACGGACAGCAGGTCTTCCTGGAAGCCCGCCGGATCAAGACCGGCGACGAGATCGCCCTGCTCACCCAGGCCTGCGCCATGGTCGACGCGGCCTACGAGGAGCTCTACGGCTACCTGCGCCCGGGCGTCCGCGAGAACGAGTGCGTCGGGGTCGTCAGCAAGGTCCTGTACGACCTCGGCAGCGAGTACGTCGAGGGCGTCAACGCCATCTCGGGCGAGCGCTGTTCACCGCATCCCCATGTCTACAGCGACCGCCTGATCCGCCCCGGCGACCCGGCCTTCTTCGACATCCTGCACAGCCACCTCGGCTACCGCACCTGCTACTACCGCACCTTCGCCGTGGGCAGCGCCTCCCGCGCGCAACGGGACGCCTATGTGCGCTGCCGGGAGTACATGGACCAGGCGATCGCGCTCGTCCGGCCCGGGGCCACCACCGCCGACATCGTCCAGGTCTGGCCGCGCGCCGAGGAGTTCGGCTTCGCCGACGAGACCGCCGCCTTCGCCCTCCAGTACGGCCACGGCGTCGGCCTGTCGATCTGGGAGAAGCCGATCTTCAGCCGCCTGGTCTCCCTGGACCACCCCGAAGTCCTCGAGGAGGGCATGGTGTTCGCCCTGGAGACCTACTGGCCCGCCGCCGACGGCTGGTCCGCCGCCCGGATCGAGGAGGAACTGGTCGTCACCGCCGACGGCTGCGAGGTCATCACCAAGTTCCCCGCCGAGGAGCTGCTGGTGGCCGGGCGCAAGTACTGGACCGTGGGCGGCGAGCTGAACACCCGCCGCGAGGCACAGTCCCACCTCAACACCTCCCGTGGCGACGGGGCGGGCTGATGGAACCGGCCGGACTCCTCGCCGCCTACGAACGGATGGCCGTCATCCGCCGTACGGAGAAGGCCGCCCACGACCTGTTCCTGCAAGGCCTGGTGAAGGGCACCACCCACCTGGCCTCGGGCCAGGAGGCCATCGCCGTGGGCGCGAGTGCCGCCCTGCGCCCGGACGACTATGTGTTCGCCACCTATAGGGGCCACCACCATGCCCTCGCCCGGGGCGCCACCCCCGAGGAGTGCCTGGCCGAGCTGATGAGCCGGGCGACCGGGCTGTGCCGCGCCAAGGGCGGCTCCATGCACCTGACCAAGGCGGCCACCGGCATGCTCGGCTCGTACGCCATCGTCGGCTCCCACCTCCCCATGGCGGTCGGCGCGGCCTGGTCGGCCCGGCTCAGGGGGACCGAGCAGCTCGCGGTCGCCTTCTTCGGCGACGGCGCCACCAACATCGGCGCCTTCCACGAGTCGCTCAATCTGGCCGCCGTGTGGAAACTGCCCGTCCTGTTCGTGTGCGAGAACAACCTGTACATGGAGTACACGCCGATCGCCGACGTCACGGCGGTGCCCCGGCCCGCCGCCGACCGGGCGCCCGCGTACGGCATCCCGGGCGAGGTCGTCGACGGCAACGACGTGGTGGCCGTGGCGGAGGCGGTGGAGCGGCTCGCGCGACGGGCCAGGGCAGGAGACGGGCCCGCCGTGCTGGAGGCCGAGACCTACCGGCACTTCGGGCACAGCCGCGCCGACCCGGCGACCTACCGCCCGGCCGAGGAGGTCGAACGGTGGCTGAAGCACGACCCGTTGGACCTCGCGCGGGGACGGCTCGCCGAGCTGGGCATCGGGGCGGAGGCGGTCGCGGAGGCCGACGAGCGGGCCCGGGCCGTCGTGGAGCGGGCGATCGAGGCGGCGAAGGCCGCGCCGCCGCCCGACCCGCGGGAGGCACTGACCGACGTGTGGGCCGACGGAGGTGCCGCATGGCGGACGTGATCACCTACCGGGACGCCGTCGCCGAGGGCATCGCACGCGAGATGCGCCGGGACGCGTCGGTGGTGTGCCTCGGGGAGGACATCGGCGCGGCCGGCGGTGTGTTCAAGACGACCGTGGGGCTGCGAGCGGAGTTCGGGCCCGAGCGGGTGTGGGACACGCCCATATCCGAACAGGCCATCGTGGGCGCGGCGATGGGCGCCGCCATGACCGGGATACGGCCCGTGGCGGAGATCATGTTCTCCGACTTCCTGGCCTGCTGCTGGGACTACCTCGCCAACGAGATCCCCAAGGTCCGCTACATGACCGGCGGCCAGGTGACCGTGCCGCTCGTCGTGCGCACCGCCAACGGCGGCGGACTCGGCTTCGGCGCCCAGCACTCCCAGGCCACCGAGAACTGGGCGCTGACCGTCCCCGGCCTGAAGATCGCGGCACCGGCGACGCCCGCCGACGTCATCGGCATGCTGGCGGCGGCGATCCGCAGCGACGACCCCGTGGTCTTCTTCGAGCACAAGGCCCTCCTGGCCACCAAGGGGACACCGCCACCGCCCGGTCACCTCGTCGAACTGGGGCGGGCCGCCGTCGTGCGCGAGGGCACGGACGTCACGCTCGTCGCGCTGGCCTCCATGGTGCCCTTGGCCCTGCGGGCCGCCGACGTGCTGTCGGGGGAGGGGATCGAGGCGGAGGTGATCGACCTGCGCTCGCTGGTCCCGCTGGACACCACGACCGTCCTCGGCTCACTCGGCAGAACCTCGCGGCTCGTCACCGTCGAGGAGAACCCGTACCAGGGCGGCTGGGGCGCCACCGTCGTCTCGGTCGTCGCCGACGAGGGCTTCGGCCTGCTGGACGCGCCTGTGCGGCGGGTGACGGGGGAGTGCGTCCCGCTGCCGTTCGCCGACGCGCTGGAGGAGCAGGTCATCCCCACCGTCGACAAAGTCGTCACGGCGGTCCGAAGACTCGCCGCCTACTGAGCTGCCCGCCGGCCCGTACCGAACAGCCCATGGGAGGAAGCGCGATGACCACAAGGACACTGTTGCGCTCCGGTCACGTGATCTCGATGGACCCCGACATCGGGGACCTGCCCCGGGGGGACGTCCTCGTCGAGGACGGCAGGATCGCGGCCGTGCGGCCCGAGATCAGCGCCGACGCCGAGGTCCTCGACATGACCGGCCGCATCGTCATCCCCGGCTTCGTCGACACCCACCGCCACACCTGGGAGGCCCCGATCCGGGGCGTCGCACCCGACGCCACCCTCGACGACTACTTCGTCGACGTCCTCGACAGCTTCGCACCCCTCTACACCCCGGAGGACGTCTACGCCGGCAACCTCGCGGGCACGCTCGAATGCCTCAACGCCGGCATCACCACGCTCGTCGACTGGTCCCACATCAACAACGCCCCCGAGCACCCGGACGCCGCGATCCAGGGCCTGAAGGAATCCGGCATCCGGGCGCAGTACGCGTACGGCAGCGCCAACACCTCCCTCGCCGAGTACTGGTTCGAGAGCAAGATCGCGATCCCGGCGGACGACGTACGCAGGATCCGGTCGACGCACTTCGCCTCCGACGACGGCCTGCTGACCATGGGCCTCGCCACGCGCGGCCCCGGCTTCTGCGTCAACGACGTCGTCGCCGCCGAGTGGGCCCTGGCGCGCGAGCTGGGCATCCCGATCACCGTGCACGTGGCCATGGGGCGCCTCGCCGGCCGCTTCGGCATGGTCAAGCAGCTCCACGGCCTGGGGCTCCTCGGCCCGGACACCACCTATGTCCACTGCTGCTACTTCAGCGAGGAGGAGTGGCGGATGGTCGCCGACAGCGGCGGCACGGTGTCGGTCGCGCCGCAGGTGGAGCTCCAGATGGGGCACGGCTGGCCGCCCGTGATGCAGGCGATCGAGCACGGTCTGCGGCCGTCGCTCAGCATCGACGTCGTCACCACCGTGCCCGGCGACATGTTCACCCAGATCCGCGCCGCCTTCGGCGCCGAACGCGCCCGCGTCAACGCCGACTGCTGGCAGGCCAACATGCCGGCGCCCAGCACCATGCTGACAGCGCGCCGCATGCTGGAGCTCGCCACTGTCAACGGCGCCCATGTCGCCGGGCTCGAGGACCGCACCGGCTCCCTGACGCCCGGCAAGCGCGCCGACATCGTCGCGATCGACGCCACCGCGCCGAACGTCGCCCCCGTGCACGACGCGGCAGCCGCGGTGACCCTGTGCGCGGACGTGTCCAACGTGGACACCGTCCTGGTCGACGGTGTGATCCACAAGCGCGACGGGAGGCTGCTCGCCGACACCGGGCGGGCCCGCCGTCTCGTCGAGGAGTCCCGCGACCGGCTCCTCGCGGCGAAGGAGGCGAAGGGGGAGAGGGCCACCGCATGACGAACCACCTGGTGCGCCGCGCCGCCGACCGGCCCGAACCGCCGTACGACGGCCACGGCCACCGGCGGCGGACGCTGGTGGGCGAGGACGACGGCAGTGTGCACACCGGCTTCGGCCTCTGTGAACTGCGGCCGGACGGCCGTGTGCCCGCCCATGTGCACTCGTACGAGGAGACCTTCCACGTCCTCGACGGGGCCGTGATCCTCGACGTGCCCGAAGGGTCGTACCTGCTGGAGGAGGGCGACTACGGCCTCCTGCCGACCGGCGTTCCGCACGCCTGGCGCGGTGCCGGGGACACCGGCGGGCGCTGGGCGGACATGCTGGCCCCCGTGCCGCGGGCGCGCTACGGGCACGACACCCAGGCGGTGGCGGAGCTGCCCGCTCGCGACCCGGTCCGGATCGACGTCCGCGACCCGCGCACCCGGACCTTCGGGCACTTCGAGCCCGACCAGATGGATCCCGCCAAACAGTCCCAGGACCTGCTGGCCGTCACGGCGAGCATGCGGACCGCGCTGCTGGTCTACAGCGGCATCACCGTGAAGATGATGGTCGACGGCGATCTGGGCGCGGTCGCCTCGACGATGTTCATGGTGCGGTACGCGTCCGACGGCGTCATCGGCACGCACGACCACCCCTTCGAGGAGACGTATCTGATCCTCGAGGGCGTGGCGGAGGCCACCCTCGACGGCGAGCGGTACCGGCTGGAACCCGGGGACCTCGCGTGGGCCGGCGCCGGTTGTGTGCATGGGTTCGTCAACGCCGGGCAGGGGCCCCTGAGGTGGCTGGAGACGCAGGCGCCGCAGCCGCCGTCGCGACACTCCTACCGGTTCACGCGGGACTGGGACTACCTGCGCCAGGCGCTTGAGGAGGAGTCATGAGCAGTGTCCTTGTCGTCGGAGGCACGTCGGGGATCGGCCTCGAGTTCGCCCGGACCCGGGCCGGGTGCGGGGACGACGTGGTCCTGACCGGCCGCGACGCCCACAGAGCCGACACGCTCGCCAAGGAGTTCGGGGCCCGGGGCATCGCCCTCGACCTGGCACGACCACTGGAGGTCGCGGCGGCGCTGGCCGACATGGGGCGCGTCGATCATCTGGTGATCGCGGGTGTCTCCCGGGACGACAACAAAGTGACCGAGTACGACATCGACGCCGCCCTGCGGCTGGTCACCCTCAAGCTCGTCGGCTACACCGAGGTCGTGCACACACTGCGCACCCGGCTGCACGACGACAGCGCCATCGTGCTGTTCGGCGGACAGGCCAAGGAACGTCCGTATCCGGGCGCGACGACGGTGGCGACCGTCAACGCGGGCGTGCGCGGCCTGATGAACTCCCTCGCCGTCGAACTCGCTCCCGTCCGGGTCAACACCGTGCATCCCGGCATCGTCGGCGACAGCCCCTACTGGCAGGCCAAACCGGAGAAGGTGCTCACCACACTGCAAACCGAGACGCCCACGGGCCGCCTCGCCACGATGGCGGACGTGGTGGACGCGGTCGACTTCCTGCTGCGCAACCGCTCGGTCAACGCGGTCGAACTGAGCGTGGACGGAGGGTGGTTGCTGGGGTGACTCCGGGCCGGGGACCGGCCGGGCCGATTCCGGGGAACTCCCGCAGGAGATGGCGCAGTTCGGACACCTTGCCGTCCGCCTCCCTGCGCAGCCGCCGCAGGTCGCCGCCCCACCGTTCGTTCAAGAGCTCAGCCGCGTCCCCGAGTTGGCCGTTCGCTCGTCGTAGCGCCTGTAGCCGCCCCGCCCGAGCGCGTCCACCCGCTCCTGCCGGTCGGCCGCCGCCATGCGGCGCGGATCGCGCAGCCACCGCCCGTGCAGGGCAC
>NZ_JBHUQX010000214.1:0-15669 GCF_042674225.1 Streptomyces sp. NPDC056948 | reverse complement strand
GCCATGTCCGGTCGACGATCACACCCGCGTCCCCCTCTTGGCCGAATCACTTTGTCGATACGGCCACTTTCGACCGCGTACCGACGCAGAGCGAAACCGTTCGACCTTCGAATGATCGACCGCGTGTCCGAATTGCACGGATTGTTATCACCGAATCGTGATCATTCTCTAAAGGCGGACGGGTTCGGTGCCGAAGACGACTGTGACCTTGAAAGCACGGTTCGTCCCGGCTTCATCCCCACGAGCCGGCCCCGTCCCGCACCCCAGGAGGCCTGGTGTCCGTTCTCCTCGAGCAGCCCGCAAGCCTGGTCGCCTACCGCCCGAACAAGCCGACCGCCATGGTGGTCGTGGCCGACCCGCGCGTCCGCTCCACCGTCACCCGCCACCTGTGGGCGCTCGGTGTGCGCGATGTCATCGAGGCCTCGTCCATCGCGGAGGCTCGTCCACGCATCGGCAACCCCCGCGACATCTGCGTCGCCGACGTCCACCTGCCGGACGGCTCCGGCCTCACCCTGCTGTCGGAGACCCGCGCCGCGGGCTGGCCCAACGGCCTCGCCCTCTCCGCCGCCGACGACATCGCCGCCGTGCGCAACGCGCTCGCCGGCGGGGTGAAGGGTTACGTCGTCACCGGCACCCGTACCAACGTCGGGCTCCCCACCCGGCCGGGCGCCGCCCCCATCGGCGCCGCCGCCGCGCGTCTGCACCGCCGCCCCCCGGGTGCCCCGAGTCACCCGGGCGGCTACCGCGAACTGTCCGGCCGTGAGGTCGAGGTGCTGCGACTGGTCGCGGAGGGCCAGTCGAACAAGGCGATCGGCGTCTCGATGGGCCTGTCCGCACTGACCGTCAAGAGCCACCTCGCCCGCATCGCCCGCAAGCTCGGCACGGGCGACCGCGCCGGCATGGTGGCGGTGGCGCTGCGGACCGGGATCATCCACTGATCCGTTGTGCCATGAACCTTTGTGATCATTCACTCACGTGAACGGGATCGGCCGCCGATCCCCTTCACCCCACGCGCGGCTCGCGAACCCCGTTCTTCCCCGACGTGACTGGTTTGCGACCC
Source organism: Streptomyces sp. NPDC056948 (assembly GCF_042674225.1). Classification (NCBI taxonomy): domain Bacteria; kingdom Bacillati; phylum Actinomycetota; class Actinomycetes; order Kitasatosporales; family Streptomycetaceae; genus Streptomyces; species Streptomyces sp. NPDC056948. The sequence continues at coordinate 14,609 of NZ_JBHUQX010000214.1, read as the reverse complement.
TCGGGCGCCCGTCGACGGAACGTTCCGTCGGCGGGCGCTGTCCATACATGGATACCCTTGACATGTGACCGACGCCCACGACACCGCAGCAGACAGCTCACTGCGAACCACCGGAGGCGCCCCTCCGGACGACGGCGGATCTTCTGCTACGGAGGCGCCGACCCCCTTGCTCGAGCCGCGCGAGGGCATTCCGCCCGTGATCGCGGACGAGACCGCCCTGGCCCGGGTGATCGCCGCCTTCGAGGCGGGCACCGGCCCCGTCGCCGTCGACGCCGAGCGGGCGTCCGGCTACCGCTACGGCCAGCGCGCCTACCTGGTGCAGCTGCGCCGCGAGGGCGCCGGCTCGGCTCTGATCGACCCCGTGGCCTGCCCCGACCTGTCCGCCCTGGGCGATGCCCTCTCCGGCGTCGAGTGGGTGCTGCACGCCGCCACCCAGGACCTGCCCTGCCTGCGCGAGATAGGCATGGTGCCGACGCGGCTGTTCGACACCGAGCTGGCCGGGCGGCTCGCCGGGTTCCCCCGGGTCGGCCTCGGCGCGATGGTCGAGGGCGTGCTCGGTTTCGTCCTGGAGAAGGGCCACTCCGCCGTCGACTGGTCCACCCGGCCGCTGCCCGAGCCCTGGCTGCGGTACGCGGCGCTGGACGTCGAGCTGCTCGTCGACCTGCGCGACGCGCTGGAGAAGGAGCTGGACCGCCAGGGCAAGCTGGAGTGGGCCCGCCAGGAGTTCGACGCGATCGCCTCCGCCCCGCCGCCCGAGCCCCGCAAGGATCCCTGGCGGCGTACGTCCGGCATGCACAAGGTGCGCCGGCGCCGGCAGCTCGCCGTCGTACGGGAGCTGTGGCAGACCCGGGACCGGATCGCTCAGCGGCGGGACGTCTCGCCCGGCAAGGTGCTCGGGGACGCGGCCATCGTGGAGGCCGCGCTGGCCGTTCCGGCCAACGTGCACGCGCTCTCCGCGCTGAACGGTTTCGGACACCGGACGGGCAAGCGGCAGCTCGAGCAGTGGCAGGCGGCCGTGGACCGGGCGAAGGCGCTGACCGAGGCGCAGTTGCCGCAGCCGGGGCAGCCGGTCGCGGGGCCGCCGCCGCCGCGGGCCTGGGCCGACAAGGATCCTGTCGCCGCGGCGCGGCTGTCCGCCGCCCGGGCCGGGGTTTCGGCGCTGGCCGAGCAGATCAATATGCCGCAGGAGAATCTGATCACGCCGGACACGGTGCGGCGGGTGTGCTGGGAGCCGCCGGGTGTGGTGGATGCGGAGTCCGTGAGCGCGGCCCTTGAGGGGTACGGGGCTCGGGCCTGGCAGGTGGAGCTGGTGACGCCGGTGCTGGTGGAGGCGCTGTCCGTGAAGGAGGCCTAGCCGCCGTGGTTCCTTCCGTCGTACGGCGGCTGCGGGCTCGTCGTGGTTGTTCGCGCAGTTCCCCGCGCCCCTGAAGACAGGGCGCCTACTTCGTGGCACCTCGAGTGAAACCGTTGTAGATGAACCTCTGCAGGAGCAGGAAGACGATCAGCGTGGGGGCGATGACCAGGATCGCGCCTGCCGAGATGGTCTCCCAGTGGGCGCCGAACGGGCCCTTGAAGCGGAACAGGGACGTCGAGATCACGCCAAGATCTTCGGAGGGCATGTAGAGGAAGGGGATGTAGAAGTCGTTGTAGACGTTGATCCCCTTCACGATCACGACCGTCGCGATCGCCGGTTTCAGGAGCGGGAAGATGATCTTCCGGTAGACCGTGAAGGCGTTGGCGCCGTCGAGGCGGGCCGACTCGTCGAGCGAGACCGGGATCGATCGTACGAACTGCAGGAAGATGTAGATCGAGACGATGTCCGTGCCCATGTAGAGCGCGATCGGCGCCCAGAGGCTGTCGAACATGCCGACGCTGTTGACGATCTGGAAGGTGGCCACCTGGGTGGTCACCCCGGGGACCAGCGCGGCGACCAGGAACAGGGCCAGGACCAGCTTGCGGAAGCGGAACCGGAAGCGGTCGATGGCGTACGCCGTCATCGAGCCGATCAGGATCGTGCCCCCGATGGCGACGACCAGGATGATCGCCGTGTTGGCGAACGCCGAGAGCATCCGGCCGTCCTGGAACGCCGTCACGTAGTTGGAGAAGTTGAGCGGATCGTCGGGCAGCGTGAGCGCGCCGCTGTCGTCCGCCATCTCCCCGGAGGTCTTCAGCGAGGTCAGGAAGACCACGGCCAGCGGCAGGAACACGACCAGTGTCGCGAGGACCAGGGACAGATACACGAGGGCCCGGGCCACCGTACGGCGCGTCATACGAGGTCCACCTTGTCGTCCGGGACGAGGCGCCGCTGCACCCAGGTCACCGCCAGGATGATCAGCAGCAGTACGACGGCCGCCGCCGAGGCGAGGCCCGTCTTGTTGAACTGGAAGGCCAGCTTCACGGTCTGGATCACGAAGGTCTCGGTGCCGGTCGCGCCGCCGGTCATGATGTACGGGATCTCGAAGACGGACAGCGACCCGGAGACGGACAGGATCACCGAGAGGCTCAGCACGGGCCGGATGCCGGGGGCGATGATGTGGCGGAACTGCTGCCAGCGGTTCGCCCCGTCGATCTCGGCCGCCTCGTACAGCTCCCCCGGGATGGACTGGATCGCCCCGAGGAAGAGGACGAAGTTCAGGCCCATGTACCGCCAGACCGAGACGCCGGCGAGGGAGACGTTGGCCGAGGTGGGCGTACCGAGCCAGGCGCGGTCGCCGTCGTAGCCGACGAGGCCCAGGATCGCGTCCAGGGTGCCGCCGTCCTGGAAGAAGTACAGGAAGACGAAGCCGATCGCGACGCCGTTGATCAGGTACGGGAAGAAGAGCACGCCCTTGAAGAAGTTGCGGAAGCGGACGTTGAAGCTCAGGACGGTCGCGAAGTAGAGCGCGGCGGCGATCTGCACCACGGACGCGGCGAGGTAGTACCCGCTGACGAAGAACACCTCGAACAGCTCGGAGCGGGTGAAGAGTTCGGCGTAGTTCTCGGCGCCCGTGTAGTGCAGCTCGGGGCTGACGCCGTCCCAGTCGGTGAAGCTGTACGCGACCATGTTGACGATCGGCGCGTAGGTGAACGTGATCAGCAGGAGGAGCGGGGCGAGGAGGAACAGCCAGGGAGTCACGCCCCGCCACCGCCGGGTGGGCCGGGCCATCAGGACCCCAGGTTCCGCTGCGCCTCGGTCCACTTGTCGCCGAGTCCGGCCAGGAAGTCGTCCATGCTGCCCTTGCGCGCACCGCGGGCGAGATCGACGAGGTCCTGACGGTAGTCGGGCTTGTAGATGCCGACCTCGGACTGGTTGTCGATGGACTTGACCTCGGCGCCCTTGGTGTCGTCGATGTCGAGGAGCTTCACGCCCGCCTCCTCGTACGGCTTCAGGACGTCGGGCAGCGGGGCGTCCTTGAGCGGCGAGAGGGCGAGGTTGGCGTCCGCGTAGCCGGACTTGTCGGTGAACCAGTCGATCCAGGCGCGGGCGGCGGCCTTGTGCCCGGAGTTGACGTTGACGGCCTGCTGGTAGTCGGGGGACGTCACCGCGCAGAACGTGCCGTCCTTCTGTGCGGGGAAGGGCATGAAGCCGATGTCGGCCGGGTCGGTGCCTGCCTGCTTCGCCGCGTCCCGCATCTGCACGACCGCCCAGGAGCCGAGCCACATCGTGGCGATCTCGCCCTTGGCCAGCTTGGGCTTGGACGCCTCCCAGTTGGTGGTCGTCGGGTCCTTCTCGACGAGGTCCGACTTCACGATGTCGTGGAGCAGCGTGTCACCGACCCGCAGATCGGCGCCGGCGGCCCATGGATCGCCCTCGGCGAGACGCGTGGTGGCCCCGGTGTCGCAGCCGACCGAGCCGTTGACGTTCGTCCACTGGGTCAGCGGCCACATGTCCTTGAAGTTGGTGTAGTACGGGACCGCCTCGGACTTGGCCTTGATCGCCTTGAGGTCGTCGAGGAACTCGGCCGGGGTCGTGGGCCAGTCGGTGATGCCGGCCGCGCTCCACACCTTCTTGTTGTAGACGAAGCCGGGGACCACGCCGATCGGGCTCTGCCCGTAGACCTTGCCCTTCACGGTGGAGTAGTCGGTGAAGCGGTACTTCTTGCTTCGCTCGGCCCGGGTGCCCAGCGAGGCGAAGAACCTCGGGTAGTCCTTCTTCTCGATCACGGCCGGGATCATGAGGACGTCGCCGTAGTTCTCCGTGTTCATCCGGATCTTGACCTCGCCCTCGTAGTCGGTGAGGCCCTCGAACTCGACCTTCACCTTGGGATGGGTCTTGTTGAACTCGGCGGCGTACTTCTTCATCGTCCCGTCCTGCACGAGGTCGGTCCGATGGGTGAGGACGGTGATGGTCCCGGTCACCTTGGCGGGATCGTCGGGCGCCTCGGCATCCGCGCCCTTGGAGGTGCCTCCGGTACCGGTGCAGCCCGAGGCGAGCAGGGCCGCGCCCACGGCGAGGGCGAGGACGGTACGGCGGTTCATGTGCATCAGCTCCGTTCGCGGAGAGGAACTCGGGACGGAAGAGCACGTGCGGTATGGCTGGTTCGGCACTCTGACAGCGCTTTCCTCAACCGGTAAAGTCCCATTCCCGCCAACGATGCGAAATCTGAACACGACTCTTCACTGAACCGGTTAAGGGAGTGCGCATGCTGGAGGCCACACCGCTCGGCGACGGATGGATCCTGCGGCACGAGTCGGACACGCTGCCGGCCTCCGTGCCGGGCTGCGTGCACACCGACCTGATGGCGGCCGGGGTGATCCCGGATCCGTTCCTGGGCCGGGGCGAGTCCGAGGTGGCGTGGGTGGGGCGCCGGGACTGGACGTACGAGCGGGAGCTCACGGGCCCGTCCGCGTCGTCCGCGCAGGAGCAGACCGACCTGGTCTTCGACGGGCTCGACACCGTCGCCGAGATCTCCCTGGACGGTCGGCCGCTGGGCACGGTGCGCAACATGCACCGCTCGTACCGGTTCGATGTGACGGGCCTGTCCGGGCTGCTGTCCGTGCGGTTCGTCTCCGCCTACGCCGAGGCCGAGGCCGTGCGGGGGCGGCTGGGAGAACGGCCCGCCGCCTACGCCGAGCCCTACCAGTACGTCCGCAAGATGGCCTGCTCCTTCGGCTGGGACTGGGGGCCGACCCTGGTGACGGCCGGGATCTGGCGGCCGGTGCGTCTGGAGCACTGGTCGACGGCCCGGATCGCCCGGGTGCGCCCGCTGGTCACCGCCGAGGAGGGCGTGGGGGTCGTCGAGCTGGCCGTGGACGTCGAGCGGACCCGGGTGGAGGTGCCGCTGGCCGTGGAGGCGACGGTGGGCGGGGTGCGGGCCCGTGCGGAACTGGACGGGGCGCACGGGGTGGTACGGCTGCGGGTGCCGGACGCGGAGCTGTGGTGGCCGCGCGGGTACGGCGAACAGCCGTTGTACGACGTCGAGTTGCGGTTGCTGGGCGATGGCGGCGCCCTGGACGTGTGGCGGCGGCGGATCGGCTTCCGGAGCGTGGAGCTCGACCGGCGGGCCGACGCGCACGGCACCGGGTTCACGCTCGTCGTCAACGGCGAGCGGCTCTTCGCACGCGGCGTCAACTGGATCCCCGACGACGTCTTCCCGTCCCGCATCACCCGCGAGCGCTACCGGGAGCGGCTGGAGCAGGCCGCCGGGGCGGGCGTGGACCTCGTACGGATCTGGGGCGGCGGGCTCTACGAGAGCGAGGACTTCTACGACGCCTGCGACGAACTCGGGCTGCTGGTCTGGCAGGACTTCCCCTTCGCGTGCGCGGCCTACCCGGAGGAGCAGCCGCTGCGCGGCGAGGTGGAGGCCGAGGCGCGGGAGAACGTCGTACGGCTGATGCCGCATCCGTCGCTGGTGCTGTGGAACGGCAACAACGAGAACCTGTGGGGCTTCCGGGACTGGGAGTGGGAGCCGAGGCTGGCCGGGGACTCCTGGGGCGAGGGCTACTACCTGGGCGTGCTGCCGCGGGTGGTGGCCGAGTTGGATCCGACCCGGCCGTACACGGCGGGCAGTCCCTGGTCCGGGTCCTGGCGGCACCATCCGAACGACCCGGCGCACGGCACGCACCACTCGTGGGAGGTGTGGAACCGGGAGGACTACGCCGACTACCGGCTGAGCGTGCCGCGGTTCGTCGCCGAGTTCGGCTGGCAGGCGCCGCCCGCGTACGCCACCCTGCGCCGGGCGCTGCCCGGGGAGGCCCTCGCGCCGGACTCCCCCGGCATGCTGCAGCACCAGAAGGCCGACGACGGCAACGGCAAGCTGGAGCGGGGGCTGGCCCGGCATTTCGCCGTGCCGGACGGGGATTTCGACCGCTGGCACTATCTGACGCAGGTCAATCAGGCGCGTGCGGTCGCCGCCGGGGTCGAGCACTGGCGCTCGCACTGGCCGGTGTGCGCGGGCACGGTCGTCTGGCAGCTCAACGACTGCTGGCCGGTGACGTCGTGGGCGGCGGTCGACGGGGACGGCCGGGAGAAGCCGCTGTACCACGAGCTGAAGCGGCTGTACGCGGACCGGTTGCTGACGCTCCAGGAGGGGGACGGCGGGCTGGTGCTGGCCGCCGTGAACCAGGGGGCGCAGGAGTGGAGGGGGACGCTGTCCCTGCGGCGGATGTCCGTCGAGGGCGAGGTGCTGGGGCAGGCGGATGTGGAACTGGCGGCCGGGAGGCGGGCCGTGGCCCGGGTCGGTGTCCCGCACGAGCTGACGCCCGACGGGCCGAAGGAGTTCCTGGTGGCGGACGCGGACGGCCTGCGGGCGCTGCACTTCCCGGTACCGGACCGCGAAGTCCCCTATCCCGCACCGCGGTTCGACGTCGCACTGGCGCCCGGCGGCATCACCGTGACCGCCCGCACCCTGGTCCGGGACCTGCTGCTCCAGGCCGACCGGCTGGATCCGGAGGCCCGGGCCGACCGGGGGCTGGTCACGCTGCTGCCGGGCGAAGAGGTGACCATCGGGGTGCGCGGCTGGAAGACTCCGGACGCTCAGCGTGCTCGTTCGGCCCTGTACTGCCTGGAGCCCACTCGATGACGGCAACACCGACTCCCCGCGTCACCATCAAGGACGTCGCCGCACGCGCCGGTGTGTCCAAAGGTGCTGTGTCGCTCGCCTTCAACCACAAGCCGGGCCTGTCGGAGACGACCCGGGACCGGATCTTCCGGGCGGCACGGGAGCTGGGCTGGGCGCCGAACCTCACGGCGCGGACGCTGGCCGGTTCACGCGTGGACGCGGTGGGTCTTGCGGTGTGCAGGCCGGCGCGGATGCTGGGGCTCGAGCCCTGGTACATGGAGTTCGTCTCGGGTGTCGAGAGCGTGCTGGCCGAGCACTCCTGCTCCCTGCTGCTGAGGCTCGTACGGAATCTGGACGAGGAGACCGGCGTCCAGGAGGCGTGGTGGCGAGGGCGGCAGATCGGCGGGTCGATCCTCGTGGACTTCCGCGCCGACGATCCCCGGGTGGGCCTGGTGGAGCGGCTCGGGCTGCCGGTGGTCGCCGTCGGGCATCCCTCGCTGACCGGGGGGCTCACCTCGGTGTGGACGGACGACGCCACAGCCGTGACGGAGGCGGTGCGGTATCTTTCGGCGCTCGGGCACCGGCGGATCGCCCGGGTCGGCGGGGCGGCGGCCCTCGGGCACACGGCCATCCGGACGGCGGCGTTCGACGAGGCGGCGGGGGCGCTGGCCGGGGCGTGGCAGGTCGCGACGGACTTCTCCGGGGACGCGGGGGCGCGGGCGACGCGGTCGCTGTTGACCGCGTCGGCACCGGATCGGCCGACCGCGATCGTGTACGACAACGACATCATGGCGGTGGCGGGGTTGTCGGTGGCGGCGGAGATGGGGCTGCGGGTGCCGGACGATGTGTCGCTGCTGGCGTGGGACGACTCGCAGCTCTGCCGGCTGACGCATCCGACGTTGTCCGCGATGAGTCATGACGTGCACGGGTTCGGGGCGGAGGTGGCCCGGACGCTGTTCGAGGTGATCACCGGAGAGGGGACGGCCGGATCGCATCCCGTGCCCACGCCCGTACTGACACCCCGGGGGTCCACGGCACCCCCGAAGGTGTGACCTTCACCGCTCCGCCTGTCAGGACTGTGCAGCTACGTTACCCATAAGTAGCATGGGCCTGAGCGCGCGCTCAGCGCACCTCGCAGCAGCAATGCAGTTCCGGACCCTGGAGGAGAGCCATCGTGCCTCGTACCGTCAGGGACGTCGTCTTCGTCGACGGCGTCCGCACCCCGTTCGGCAAGGCGGGACCGAAGGGCATCTACCACGAGACCCGTGCCGACGACCTCGTCGTGAAGGCGATCCGGGAGCTGCTGCGCCGCAACCCCGGTCTCGACCCGAAGAAGATCGACGAGGTCGCCATCGCCGCGACCACGCAGATCGGCGACCAGGGCCTGACCATCGGCCGCACGGCCGGGATCCTGGCCGGTCTCCCGCAGTCCGTCCCGGGCTACTCCATCGACCGCATGTGCGCCGGCGCCCTGACGGCCGTCACCGCGGTCGCCGGTTCCGTCGCCTTCGGCGCCTACGACGTCGCCATCGCCGGCGGTGTCGAGCACATGGGCCGCCACCCCATGGGCGAGGGCGTCGACCCGAACCCGCGGTTCGTGAGCGAGAAGCTGGTCGACGAGTCGGCCCTGTTCATGGGCATGACCGCGGAGAACCTGCACGACCGCTACCCGCACATCACCAAGCAGCGCGCGGACGAGTACGCCGTGCGCTCGCAGGAGAAGGCCGCCAAGGCCTACGCCGACGGCAAGATCCAGGCCGACCTGGTGCCGATCTCCGTACGCCGTACCTCCCCCGAGGCCGGCGAGACGGGCTGGGGCCTGGTCACCGCCGACGAGCCGATGCGCCCGGGCACGACCCTGGAGAACCTCTCCGGTCTCAAGACCCCGTTCCGTGTGCACGGCCGGGTCACCGCCGGTAACGCGGCCGGTCTGAACGACGGCGCCACCGCCTCGGTCATCGCCTCCGAGGAGTTCGCGCGGGAGAACGACCTTCCCGTCAAGATGCGTCTGGTCTCGTACTCCTTCGTGGGCGTCGAGCCGGAGGTCATGGGCTACGGCCCGATCCCGGCCACGGAGAAGGCGCTGGCCCAGGCGGGCCTGTCGATCTCCGACATCGGCCTGTTCGAGGTCAACGAGGCCTTCGCCGTCCAGGTCCTGGCCTTCCTCGACCACTACGGCATCGCCGACGACGACGCGCGCGTCAACCAGTACGGCGGCGCCATCGCCTTCGGCCACCCGCTCGCCTCCTCCGGCGTCCGTCTGATGACGCAGCTGGCCCGCCAGTTCGAGGAGCAGCCGCACGTCCGCTACGGCCTGACCACCATGTGCGTCGGCTTCGGCATGGGCGCGACGGTCATCTGGGAGAACCCGCACTTCGAGGGGGACAAGTGAGCACCACCGCCGAGCTTCTGAAGCAGGCTTCCGACCTGTTCCCGGACGAGGTCGTCACACAGGCGCACGTCCGCCACTTCGACCTCCCCCTGGGTGCCGGGCGCTTCGCCCTGATCACCCTGGACAACGGCCTGGACCACACCAAGCCGACCACCTTCGGCCCGGCGTCGCTGGCAAACCTCGACGCCGCGATCGACCAGGTGGAGAAGGAGGCCGCGGACGGCGAGATCGTCGGCGCCGGCCTCACCGGCAAGCCGTTCATCTTCGCGGTCGGCGCCGACCTCAAGGGCGTGGAGATCCTCAAGGAGTACGAGCACGCGCTCGCCATCGGCAAGGGCGGCCACGAGGTCTTCAAGCGGCTGTCCAAGCTGGCGGTCCCGACCTTCGCGTACTACAACGGCGCCGCGATGGGCGGCGGTGTCGAGGTCGGTCTGCACTGCACCTACCGGACCGTCTCCGCGGCCCTCCCGGCGTTCTCGCTCCCCGAGGTCTTCCTCGGTCTGGTTCCGGGCTGGGGCGGCTGCGCCCTGCTGCCGAACCTGATCGGCCCGGAGAAGGCCGTCTCGGTGATCATCGAGAACAGCCTCAACCAGAACAAGCAGCTCAAGGGCAAGCAGGTCTACGAGCTCGGGATCGCCGACGCGCTCTTCGAGGGCGCGGACTTCCTGGAGCAGTCGCTGATCTGGACCGCGGCCGTCCTCAAGGGCGAGATCGAGATCGAGCGCCCGGTGATCGACCGCGGCGAGGCCTGGGACCAGGCCGTCGCCAAGGGCCGTTTCATCGCGGACTCCAAGGTGCACGGCGCCGCCCCGGCCGCCTACCGCGCCCTGGACATCATCGCCGCCGCCAAGAACGGCGACCTCCAGCAGGGCTACGACGCCGAGGACAAGGCGCTCGCCGACCTGATCATGGGCGGTGAACTGCGCTCCGGCATCTACGCCTTCAACCTGGTGCAGAAGCGCGGCAAGCGCCCGGCCGGCGCCCCGGACAAGAACCTGGCCCGCCCGGTCACCAAGGTCGGTGTCGTCGGCGCCGGTCTGATGGCCAGCCAGCTCGCGCTGCTGTTCCTGCGCCGCCTCGAGGTGCCGGTCGTACTGACCGACATCGACCAGGAGCGCGTCGACAAGGGCGTGGGCTATGTCCACGCCGAGATCGACAAGCTGCTCGGCAAGGGCCGTATCAACCAGGACAAGGCCAACCGCCTCAAGGCGCTGGTGTCCGGTGTGCTGGACAAGGCCGAGGGCTTCGCGGACGCGGACTTCATCATCGAGGCCGTGTTCGAGGAGATCGGCGTCAAGCAGCAGGTGTTCGCGGAGGTCGAGGCGGTCGCCCCGGCGCACGCCATCTTCGCCACCAACACCTCCTCGCTGTCGGTCTCCGAGATGGCGTCGAAGCTCAAGAACCCCGAGCGGGTCGTGGGCTTCCACTTCTTCAACCCGGTCGCGGTCCTCCCGCTCCTGGAGATCGTGCGCGGCGAGAAGACCGACGACGCGTCCCTGGCCACGGCGTTCGCCGTCGCCAAGAAGCTGAAGAAGACCGCGGTCCTCACCAAGGACGCCCCGGCGTTCGTGGTGAACCGCATCCTGACGCGCTTCATGGGCGAGATCCAGAACGTCATCGACGAGGGCACCCCGGTCGCGGTCGCCGAGAAGGCCGTCGAGCCGCTCGGTCTGCCGATGTCGCCGCTGGTCCTGCTGGAGCTGGTCGGCCCGGCGATCGGTCTGCACGTCTCCGAGACGCTCAACAGGGCGTTCCCGGACCGCTTCACGGTCTCCCCGAACCTCGCGGCGGTCGTCAAGGCGGGCAAGCGCGGCTTCTACGTCTACGACTCCGGCAAGCCGGAGCTGGACCCCGAGGTCGCCGCGCTCCTCGAGCAGGGCGACAGCGTCCTGACGGAGGAGCAGGTCCGCACGCGCGTGCTGGACGCGGTGGCGCAGGAGATCGGGATCATGCTCGACGAGGGCGTCGTCGCCGAGGCGCAGGACATCGACCTGTGCCTCATCACGGGCGCCGGCTGGCCGTTCCACCTGGGCGGCATCACGCCGTACCTGGACCGCGAGGGCGTCTCCGAGCGGGTCAACGGCAAGAGGTTCCTCGCGCAGGGCGTGGCGAGCATCCCCGCGTAACGCGTAACCCCTGAGGGGGGTGGGGCGTACGGTAACAATCCGTGCACCCGCCCCCCTTTTTGTATGCACGCACAGATAGGATCCTCACACAATCCGACCATTGTTTACCCGGCTCTGACGGTCTCCACCAGAGATCACCGGATGCCTTAGAAGGAGTCTCCGTGGCGTCCTCCCGCCGCCGCCCAGCCCGAAGCCGGGTTTGGCCCAAGATCAGACTCCTGCTCCTCGTGGCGGTGGTCGCCGCCGGCGGCACGGCGCTCTATCCCGTGTGGAAGGCGGCGAACCCGGATCCGCCCGAGCTGAAGGTCCGGTACCGGACCGACACTCCGGCGACGGCCGCGGTGGCCAAGCCGTCTCTGGAGGTCTTCAACGACACGGAGAAGGCACTGCCGTTGAGCGATGTGACGCTCCGGTACTGGTTCACCGCCGACGACGCCCCGGGCGCCGCGCCGTACGCCTTCAACTGCGTCAACGTCGCCTTCGGCTGCTCGAACGTCGCCGGACGGATCGTCGCGATGGACAAGGCCACCGACACCGCCGACCACTACCTGGAGATCAGGTTCGGCAAAGGCGCGGGCAGCCTGAAGCCCGGCGCCAACAGCAAGGGCATCGACGTCCAGCTCTTCCGCACCGACCACAAGAAGCTGAAGCAGTCCGACGACCGCTCCTTCGACGCCGAGATGACGAGCTACAAGGAGGCCGAGAACGTCACCGCGTACAAGCGGGGCGTCCTCGCCTGGGGCGAGGAGCCGGACGGCACCAAGGCGAGCGACGAGAAGAAGGCCTCGGCGAAGGCCGCCGCGCCCGACCCGGTGCCCGCTCCCCCGGCCGGGGTGCTCTTCGACGACTTCACCTACCTGGGCGCCAAGGACCCGGCCCTGTTCAAGCACGGCTGGCTGGTCCGCACCAGCAAGGGCGGCCCCGGCGTCGAGAACACCTGGTCGGCCGACGGCGTCACCTTCCCCACCGCCAAGGGCTCCCTGGCCGACGGCCAGGTACTCAACCTGCGCGCGAGCACGGACGGCACCAAGTCCGGGACCAAGCAGGCGAGCCTCGGCACGGCCGCGAGCAAGTTCCGCGACGGCACCTACGCGGCCCGGATCCACTTCAGCGACGAGCCGGCCTCCGGCGACGCCGGCGATCACGTCAACCAGACCTTCTACACCATCGGCGGCAAGGGCTCGAAGTACAGCGAGCTGGACAACGAGTACATGCCCAACGGCGGCTGGGGCCGGCCCGGCCCCAAGCTCGACACCGTGACCTGGTACGACCACAAGACGAACGACCGTGTCTACGAGACCACGAGGAAGAGCCTCGACGCCTGGCACACCGTGCTGATCAGGGTGAAGGACGGCGTGGTCGCGTACTGGATGGACGGCGAGAAGCTCTTCCTCAGCAATGGGAAGTACGCCCCGCGCGCCGACATGTCGGTGAACTTCAACCACTGGTTCATCGATCTGCCGTTCAAGGGCGACCGTGCGTGGGACATGAAGGTCGACTGGCTCTACTACAACGCGAACGAAACCCTGTCGGTGAACGAAGTCCAGTCCGCGGTCGAGGGCTTCACCGACAAGGGTATGAACTACTTCGACACGGTTCGGGAGTCCCGGTGAGGAAAAGGCGGTCCAACGCCCACAGGCACGCTGCCGAGGAGGCGGAGAGGAAGCCGGTGGTGAGCCGGCGTTCCGCGCTGCTGATGGGCGGTACGGGAGGCGTCGCCATGGCCGGCGGCGGTGCGTGGCTGGGGAAGGTGGTGGCACAGCCCGCCGCCGCGCCGGCCGCCGAGGGAGCCATCGGAGGCCTCACCACGCCTCCTCTCTACGCCCCCTCCGGCCGCCGCCCCAAGTACCGCCGGGCGAGCTGGTCCCAGCAGTTCCAGGCCGCCCACGGCTGGACCCCCGGCGGCGCGGGCACCACGTCGGCCGAGGCGAACGACAAGTCCCAGTTCGTACGGGGCACCCAGTCGGTCCGGGTCACCACCAACGGCACCGGCAAGCAGTCGTACGTCCGCAAGACCGGCCTGCCCTCGGTGAGCCTGACCGGCAAGATGATCCGGCTCGTCTTCCGCGTCGACGACGTGACGAACCTGGCCAAGATGGTCTTCTACCTGGGCAGCGGCTCCCTCGCGAACCACTTCGCCTGGACGTTCCACGCCCACTCCAAGACGGCGGCCAACTACGTCCAGTCCGGCGAGTGGGTGACGGTCCACCTCCAGTGGGCGGACGTCAACGCGGCGGCCGGCACGTACTCCATCGGCGCCGACGGCAAGCCGTCCACGAAGACCGGCTTCACCGACATGTCGTTCGCGGTGTACGACAACGCGGGCGGCCCGGTCACCTACCGGCTCCAGGCCGTCGAGCTGATACCGGACACGGTCTCGGTCTTCCCCAAGGGCGTCGTCTCCATCACCTTCGACGACTCCCACAAGTCGATCCACGACCTGGCCCGGCCGGTCATGGACGGCTACGGCTTCCCCGGCACGGTCTACAACATCGCCGACGCCATCGGCACGGGCAGCTTCCTGACGCTGAACCAGATGAAGTCGATGCAGGACTTCTCCGGCTGGGAGATGGCGGGCCACTCGTACGCGAACGCCGTCCACACGGCCAGCTATCCCAAGCTCACCGCCGAGCAGGCCGACGACGACTTCCGGAAGCTGCGCGAGTGGCTGGTGTCCAACGGCTTCACCAGCGAGCACTTCGCCTATCCGCACGGCGCGTTCCAGAAGACGTCCGACGGCGTCCCCGTCGACCAGATCGCCGGCCGGCACTTCACCACGGCCCGGTCGATCATCTCCGAGACGATCGAGTCGTTCGCCCCGGCGATGCCGTACCGCCTCAAGGCGCTGACCGGCATCAACGACGGCAACGGCATCGGCGGTACGGCGCTGTCGAAGCTGACTGCGGCGGGCGGCCGGCTCGACCGGTGCGTGAACAGCGGTGACTGGCTGATCCTCTGTCTGCACAAGGTCACCGAGGGCCCGCCGGCGACGAGCACCGAGATCGGCAAGGCCGGTCTGGAGACCCTGATGAAGGCGATCGACGACCGGGACATCCCGGTGCTGACGGTCGAGGAGGCGATGGCCTCGTACACCTGAGGCCAGGACACGTG